>JAUYUF010000123.1 GCA_030694835.1 Flavobacteriaceae bacterium
GGATGACCATATTGAATCTGGAATCTCTAAATTGTACAAAGGGTCCGATTCAATGTTAATAAATCTTACAAGAATTTTGATGGAATTAGCAGGTTTAACTAAAAAAAGAAATGGTAAACTAAGTATGACTAAATCATCAGAAAAAGTACTTTCTAACGATTATGAATTATTAAGGTTGATTTTTTTAACATTCGCAATAAAGTTTAATTGGGCATTTTACGATGGTTATGGTGATAATAAGATTGGGCAGCTTGGTTGTGGATTTTCATTGATTCTATTATCAAAATATGGCTATGAAAAACAGCTGGATTCATTTTATGCTGAAAAATATTTTAATGCGTATCCTCAATTATTGGAATCAATGGAATCATTTTATGACACATTGAAAAATCATTCAGAAAGATGTTATTCAATTAGGACTTTCGATAGATTTTTAAATTACTTTGGATTGATAATTCTGAACGAAGATGGTAAAGGGTTTGATTCGAAAAAATATGTGATCAAGTCAGATCTATTTGATAAATTAATTAAATGTATACCGCCTAAATAGAACTGTAAAAGTTAAGAATTTCAGTTGATTATTAGAAGTATTTCCTCATTAAAAAAGCTCCCTTTTAGACTGCACCCAAAAGTTTAGACAAATTTATAATTAATTTTGAGATACTGCTATAAATTAAAATACTAATGAATTCAATCAACTAATTAGTAGTGCTACGCTGTATCTTTAGCGTGATATCTTACGCCTCTTCCCGAGCCAGTAGTAAGTATTAATCCTTCTTTAACTAGATACTGCAAATCCTTTTTTAAGGTATTTCTTGAATACTGAGATAAGCTATTCTCTAAATCTTTTATCTGTACGGTTTTGTGCTGGTCAATATATACTAATACTTCTTTTTGCCGATCGTTAGTGCCAACCTTTAGATTATTATACGTTTCATACTTTACTTTAAGTTTTTCGGTCATGTTGTTGAGACAATTTAAAAAGAATAGGACCCATTTATCAAGGATTTCATCTTCTGTCCCTCTATATTTTTGTGTTTCCATTAGCACTCGATAATACATATCCTTTCTGTTTTCTATGATATGCTCAAATGATACGTACTCAACAAAGTTATAATCTTGTTTTAACAGTAGAAATGTAGTAAGCAATCTCGATAATCTACCATTACCATCCTGATATGGGTGAATGGATAAAAACTCATAAACAAATATAGATGTAATAAGTATCGGATGTAGTCGCTTCTGCTCAAGTTGAGTGTTTGCCCAAGTTATGAGGTCCAGCATTTCATTGGCGGTTAAATGCGGCTCTGTAGTCCTAAAAATAACCTTTTGATTACCATCATCATAATTCGCTACCACTTGATTGGATAAACTTTTGTATTGTCCTTTATGTCGTTGGTCCTTACTGCTATATTTCAGGAGAATTGAATGTAATTGATGTATATACCGTTCTGTTAGTTCTATTTCATTATAGTTCTCTAATATAACTTCTAATGCTTCATAATAACCAACAACCTCTTGTTCTTCTCTTTTATCAAGTTTGCTTATTTTAACTGATTTAAGTAATTGTTTCACCTCCTCATCGGTCAGTGTTGCTCCTTCAATTCTAGTTGATGAACCAATACTCTGAATCGTTGCAATATCGCGTAGTTCCTTTAAGTAACGCTTCTCTTTATTTTGTATAAGTTTCCAACCACCTTTAAACGAATCTATTTTACTTAGTTTTTGTATAATTTCTTGAAAGATTTCTGGTTGAAATACTATTTTTTTTAATACATCCATTTTGTATCCAATTTTATCTGATTACAAATATATACAATAATTTAATAGATATATCCATTTTGTATCCAATTTTATCTGATTCTTTATATAGAAACCTAATAGTCTTATAAATTACCTTAAAAACATAAGTATGTATGTTTCACTAAAGATCATTACGGGTAAACCGTATAGAGCCGTTAATCATTTAGCAGGGTCATTATTGTGTTTATTTTTTATAATGGAAAATTAGCTCCAATTACTTCGTTATAGTGGAAAATTTTAGTCAAAATGGCCTAATAAGCCTTTTATAATGGAAAATGAAAGCATTTAGTATATCTTAAAGCATATAAATACATTTATTTTAAGTAAAATATATGTATTTGCATATAAATTAGTATATTTGTTTATAATTATATTTAAAAGCATATAATGAGAAGCTTAGAAGAATTTGTAAAAGAACGCAGAAAAGAAGTGAACTTAACACAAGAAGAGTTTGCAGAACGCGCTGGTGTTGCCTTAACAGTAGTTAGAAAAATAGAGCAAGGTAAAACCAATTTGAATATGGATAAGGTTAACTTAGTGCTCCGCATGTTTGGCCATCAACTGGTGCCAATGAGTATAAAAGAACTAAAAGAAGCTCAAAAAGAATAAGATGAGGAGTGCTAAAATATATTATAATGCTACGCTGGCAGGTGTCTTAACCGAAACATCAGATGGTGAGTATATCTTTCAGTATAATAAAGAATACATCCAAAATCATCCTGATCAATTTTTGACATTTACCATGCCTGTAAGACAAAGTCCTTATAAGGAAAATAGATTATTTCCCTTTTTTGAAGGACTGATTCCAGAAGGATGGTTACTCAATATAGCTGCTAAAAATTGGAAGATTAATCCAAATGACAGAATGGGATTGTTATTAGCATGCTGTCAAAATTGCATCGGAGCCGTAAGTGTCATACCCAATACCTAAAGAAAATGGAACATAAATGTTTGTATTGTTACAAAGCTTTAACAGATGAAATAGATTTTCATGAGCAATGTTGTGTCGCTTTTTTTGGAACAAAGGAAGCCCCGGTATTAGATTACACGCTCAGTCAAATGACAGAATTGGCCAAAAATGTAGTAGAACGAAGTGTCACTATACCAGGTGTTCAGCCAAAGTTGTCTTTGTCAATTGTAAATGAAGCAAGAGACACTACCGATAAAAGATTAACCGTTGTGGGTGCTTTAGGAGGTAATTATATCTTCAAACCACCTTCTGAAGATTACCCAGAAATGCCACAAAATGAACATGTGACTATGCGTATGGCAGCATTATTTGGTATCAATACGGTTAACTCAAGTTTGATAAGATTGCAATCGGGAGAACTTTCTTATATCACGAAACGGGTAGATAGGACCGAAGATGGTCAGAAAATACATATGCTCGATATGTTTCAAATCACCGAAGCTTATGATAAATACAAGAGTTCTATGGAAAAGATTGGAAAAGCATTAGATAATTATTCAGCCAATACCTTATTGGATAAGTTGTTTTATTTTGAATTAACACTGTTTAGTTTCTTAACAGGGAATAACGATATACATCTTAAGAACTTTTCCATGATACAAACTAATTCAGGATGGGTTTTAGCACCAGCTTATGATTTGTTGAATGTTACCATTCTTAATCCAAGTGATAAAGAAGAGTTGGCTTTAACCATAGAGGGAAAAAAGCAAAAGCTGAAATGGGAACATTTTGAACGTTTTGGTTTAGGGCTTGGTCTATCCGATAAGCAACTAGGAGGAGTCACTAAAAGATTTATGAAGAATAAAAATAATGCATTGAGTTTAATAGATCATTCATTTTTATCGCAAGAAATGAGAACCATGTATAAAGAAGTATTATTGGAACGCTTTTCAAGAATAAAAAAGTGATAAGTTAAATTTAACCTATGGTTTCAAATTAAATTTAAGTTATTAACATGTTAAAAAAATGGACTGGTATAGGTTTAAATATTTGCGTTAAAAAACTGTTTTAGCTAATCATAATTTGGTTTAATCTTATTCAATATTTGGTTAAAACCTAATCAATATTTGATAATAATAAGTTTGAAATTGACGCTATTTTTAGTATATTTAGACATAGAATTTAGTAAATAATTTTTACCAGAACAAAGAAGAGTTACTTGAGGAGTCACTTTGAAAAGTGATTTGTAAGTAATTGTAAAACAGTTAACTACAAAAATCTTCACTTCCCTCTTTCTCCGCTGATTGAATTTAAATATTATGAAAAACCCTGCAATCTTCACTAATTTCAGGGTTTTTTCTTTCTAAAGAATCTAAATTATTCAATTTAATTTAACTCAAACGCTTTCAAAAAATTGCACTAATCTATTTGGGTTTATCCTTTTTAAGTTTGCCCTACCTCAGAAATATAGGTATATTTGAATTGATAAAAGAGTAAAAAATGTCTTTAAAGAAAAAAACAATTTTTGTTGGTAAAAATCAGATACTCAATAAATCGGGTGTTAATGGTGAATATTGTACCCTCAACAATGAAACTTATTATAAAATTTCTAATGGTGATAGGATGTCTCCCTTTTTTATGAGTATGGTGAGTACCTCCAACCATTGGATGTTTATTGCCAGTAATGGCGGATTAACAGCAGGAAGAAAGAATGCTGACAATGCCTTATTTCCCTATTATACAGATGATAAAATTATAGAATCGGCTGAAATTACTGGAAGTAAAACGATTCTATTAGTTAAAAATGATGAACATTTTAATCTTTGGGAACCCTTTTCAAATCGTTTTTTAGGAATTTACAATACCGAACGAAACCTTTACAAAAATACCATTGGTAATAAACTTATTTTTGAAGAATTCAATGCCGATTTACAACTCACTTATAGATATCATTGGAATTTTAGTGAGCAATTTGGCTTTGTCAAAATTGCTGAATTAATCAATCATAGTACAAAAAATGTTGAAATATCGATAATCGATGGAATTCAAAATTTACTTCCATTTGGTATTTCAAGTTCCTTGCAAAATGATAAAAGCAATTTGGTGAATGCCTATAAAAAAAATGAACTTATTTCAGAAACGGGCATCGGAATTGTTATGTTGAGTGCCGTTATCGTTGATCGTCCAGAACCCAGTGAGGCGTTAAAAGCAACTACAATCTGGTCATTTGGGTTAGAAAATACCAAAAAATTGATGAGTTCAGTTCAGTTAGAATTGTTTAGAAATGGTTTTGAAATTGAACAGGAATTGGATATCAGAGCCGAGAAAGGATGCTATTTTATCCAATCAGAAATATTGCTTCCATCAAACAAAATGCAGCAATGGATCATCGTTGCCGATGTAAATCAGACACCAACTCATATTGCTAATCTCAATCATTTTATTAAAAATGAATCTGAAATTTTAAAAATAGTTTTGGACGATATTCAAAAAGGAACGGAAGAACTTGCTAAACTTGTTGGAAATACAGACGGATTACAATTTGCCGAAGATAAAATCATCAACAATCGCCATTTCTCTAATACGATGTTTAATATCATGCGTGGCGGAATTTTTGATTTTAATTATCATGTTGAAACTGCCGATTTTTACAACTATATATCAAAATCCAATAAGAAGTTAGCAGAAAAACAGACATCATTTTTTAAAAATTTACCAGCTTTTATCTCTTATCAAGCATTGCTTTTTCAAGTTAAATCTATTGATTCTGATGATTTAAACCGATTGGCATTGATGTATCTTCCTCTAAAATTTAGCAGAAGACATGGTGATCCGAGCAGGCCATGGAACCGATTTTCGATTGAAACAAAAGACGATGCAGGAAATAAAATCCTGAATTATGAAGGAAATTGGCGCGATATTTTTCAAAATTGGGAAGCGTTGGCTTTTTCCTATCCACGATTTTTAGAAGGAATGATTGCAAAATTTGTAAATGCTTCTACTTTTGAAGGTTATAATCCTTACAGAATCCATAAAAACGGATTTGATTGGGAAACGGTAGAACATGATGATCCTTGGTCATTTATTGGCTATTGGGGCGATCATCAAATTATTTATTTGTTAAAGTTGTTGGAATTGTCGTATCAATTTCAGCCACAAAGTTTAACGGAATTACTTTCAAAAAAGCTTTTTGTCTTTGCCAATGTTCCCTATAAAATTAAATTGTATCATCAAATAATTAAAAATCCAAAAGACACCATTGAATTTGATTTTGAATTGGATAAAAAACTGCGAGTCGAATTGGAAAATTTTGGGGCTGATGCGGGTTTGTTAAAAAATCAACAAAACCACATTCATTATGTTAATTTGGTTGAGAAATTATTACTTACCGGATTAACAAAATTAGTCAATTTTGTGCCCGAAGCCGGAATTTGGCTCAATACCCAACGTCCCGAATGGAACGATGCCAACAATGCCTTAGTAGGAAATGGCTGTTCTATGGTAACGCTTTATTATTTAAGAAGATACTTGGTTTTTTTAGATGAAATACTGAAAAACAATCAAGAATCTTACACAATTTCAGAAGAAGTTACCGAATTATTTGAATCGGTTTTTAAACATTTTGTCAAATTTGAACCGCTGTTAAAAACTTCTTTTTCTGGAGTTCAACGAAAAGATTTTATGGATGTTTTAGGAGTATCTCATGAAAAATACCGTTCAAAAATTTATCAAAATAATTTTAGAGGAATTCAAAAACAACTAAAAACAAGCGATATCATTGCGTTTATACAATTGAGTATCCAATTTATAGACCATGCTATAAAAGTCAATAAACGGTCTGATTCTTTGTACCACGCCTACAACCTCATCAATTTTGAGGATGAGAAATCGGTTTCTATCACGCATTTATATGAAATGTTAGAAGGTCAAGTTGCCATTTTAAGCGCCGGATATTTATCGACAAATAAA
>JAUYUF010000127.1 GCA_030694835.1 Flavobacteriaceae bacterium
ACATCTGCATTTCTTTCGCCAGCTTTTGGATATTTAAAAACATCTTGCTTTGGATAAAGTTGAGAGCCATAAATATCCATAGAAAATTCTGGTACTTGACTTTCATCAAATCTAATAAATGCTAATTGATTACTATCGGAATTCCATTCAAAAGCTCGGACAAAGGAAAATTCTTCTTCATAAACCCAATCGGCAACACCATTAATAATTTCATTCTTTTTACCATCAAAAGTAACTTGGATAGTTTTTTGAGATTCAAGATTTTTAATAAAAATGTTGTTATGTTTTACAAAAGCAATTTTTTTAGAATCTGGAGAGAAAGTAGGTTCTTGAATAAAATCTGTATCAACTTCTACTATTGATTTTGTCTTTAAATCATAAACCACAAATTTTCCTAAAGTTGAATGGCGAAAAACAGGATTAGATTCAGTAGTTATTAACAATTTGCTTTCATCATTATTAAATTGATAATCTTCAATTGAACTTATTTCAGCAGTTGCAGAAGTACTAAAAATGGTAGAAACTTTTTCTAGAGTTGCAAAATCATATTGATCAATAGAGGTAGTTTTTGTTTGCCTATCATAGTTTAAAACGGCATAAAAATTCCCGTTAAGAGCGTTGAAAGATTGCATTCTCTCAGCTCTAAAGGTTCCTCCCCAAATTTCGTCAAGTGTTATGTTTTTTTTCTGCGCAGACACAAATGCAGATAGTATGAAAAGAAGGAATACTAATTTTTTCATTAAATAAACATTTTTAAACTTCGCAAGTTTAAGAAAAATTAACCTAATAATCGATTACTTTATCAATTAACTTACTAACAAAAGCTTAATTTTTAATACTTAATAAATTATCTTTGCGATGTCTTTTAATTATTTTTTAGCATGTCAAAAACAATTAACGGTTTTTCAAAATTAACTAAAGAAGAGAAGGTTCAATGGATCGCAGAACATATGTTTGTTAATTCTGAAGAAGCAATTTATGTATTGGAACAATATTGGAATACTGATAAAAAACTTCAAAAACTTCACGATGATTTTGTCGAAAACACGCTATCTAATTATTATCTGCCTTTTAGTGTTGTGCCAAACGTTTCAATAAACGATAAAATTTATACTGTACCTATGGTTATTGAAGAAAGCTCAGTAGTGGCAGCCGCTTCTTTAACAACTAAATTTTGGAGTAAACGTGGCGGTTTTAAAGCCGAAGTTATTTCTACTACAAAAGTAGGGCAAGTTCATTTCATGTTTTTTGGTGATAAATCAGAATTAAAAAAATATTTTATTGAAAAGAAAGAAGATTTGATTTTTTCAACTGATGCGATTACTAAAAATATGAGAATCCGTGGCGGTGGTATTTTAGATATTGAACTTCGTGATAAAACTTCAGATTTAGCTAATTATTATCAATTACATATCACTTTTGAAACGGTTGATAGTATGGGTGCAAACTTTATCAACACTTGTTTAGAAACTATTGCAGCTGAATTTAAAAGAGATGATATTCAAATCATCATGAGTATCCTTTCTAATTATGTTCCAGATTGTTTAGTATATGCTGAGGTAAGTTGTAAAGTAGAAGATTTATATAAAGAAAATGCTGAAGAAAACGCTCAAAAGTTTTTAACTGCTGTCAAGATTGCACAAATAGAACCATTTAGAGCTGTAACTCATAACAAGGGAATTATGAATGGTATTGATGCTGTTGTAATTGCTACAGGAAATGATTTTAGAGCGGTTGAAGCAGGAGTTCATGCTTATGCTTCTAAAAGTGGAGTTTATAAAGGATTAACTAATTGTAGTATAGAAAACGGAATTTTTAAATTTTGGATTGAGGTTCCATTGGCTTTAGGTACTGTTGGTGGATTAACAGCTTTACATCCACTTTCTAAATTTTCTTTAGAAATGATGCAACACCCAACCGCTAAAGAATTAATGCAAATTGTTGCTGTAATTGGATTGGCTCAAAATTTTGCCGCCATCAAAGCGTTGACTACTAAAGGAATTCAACACGGGCATATGAAAATGCATTTAACTAATATTATTAAACAATTAGGTGCATCTGAATATGAAACTGTAATGTTGAATAATTATTTTAAAGATAAATCTATTTCTCATAACGCCGTTAGAGAAGCTTATCAACAATTAAAACAAAAAGGTGACTTCGGCTCCGCTCAGCCGCCAGAATAAGATAAAAAATATAAAATAATCAAAAGTTGACTTCGGCTCCGCTCAGCTGTCAAAAGAGAAAAAATAAAACCAAGGTAAAAAAAATGTGATGGCTGAGCGGAGCCGAAGCCACATAGAAATATAAAAAGATGATTCAAGGATATATGTATATATTAGAATGTTCAGATGGAACCTATTATACAGGCAGCACCAAGAATTTAGATTTAAGATTACAACAACATCAAAATGGATTAGGTGCTTTACACACAGCTAAAAGATTGCCAGTAAAGTTATTATATTTTGAAGAATTTATACGAATTGATGAGGCCTTTTACAGAGAAAAACAAGTGCAAGGGTGGAGCAGAAATAAAAAAGAAGCATTGATTAAAAGTAATTATTGCGATTTAAAAATGTTTTCTATTTGTCAAAATGAAAGACATTCAGATAATTATGGCTTCGGCTCCACTCAACCGCCAAAAAAAGATGAGAATTAAAGATAATCAGAAGGTGGCTGAGCGGAGCCGAAGCCAGAGCAACGGAAAATTATTGCTTACGGGTGAGTATGTAGTATTAGATGGGGCTAAAGCACTGGCAATTCCTACTCAGTATGGTCAGAGTATACATGTTATTTTTATTGATGAACCTATAATTCAGTGGCAAAGTTTGGATGAAAAAGGTGAGACTTGGTTTGAATGTACTTTAGAATCTAAAACTTTACAACTAATCAATTCTTCTTTTTATTCTTTAGAGGAAGATGCAAAAGAAAACACTGCAGAAACACTTCAGTCTATATTGGTGGAAGCTCAAAAATTGAATCCGTTATTTTTAAATGAATCTAATGGAGTTTCTGTTATTACAAAACTTACTTTTCCTACTAATTGGGGATTAGGTTCTTCATCTACATTGATAAATAACATAGCTAATTGGGCCAAAGTTGATGCTTATGAATTGTTAAAGAAAACTTTTGGAGGTAGTGGTTATGATATTGCTTGTGCACAAAACAATTCACCAATTATTTATCAATTAAAAGATAAAAAACCAATTGTTAAAAAAGTAAAATTCAATCCGATTTTTAAAGACCAACTCTTTTTTATTCATCTCAATAAAAAACAAGATAGTAGAAAAGGAATTGAGCGATATAAAAAAAATCAAGAAAATTTAACCTCAGAAATAGCTGAAATTTCTTTAATTACAGATGAAATCATAAAAACTTCAAGCATATTTGAGTTTGAAAAATTGATAGCTCAACATGAACAAATCATCAGTAATATTATTAAACTAAAACCTATTCAACAAACACTTTTTTCTGATTATTTTGGTCAAATAAA
>JAUYUF010000191.1 GCA_030694835.1 Flavobacteriaceae bacterium
TGCAGAAAGTGTAAAATTAGATGTTTCATTACATTTTAGACCTTGGGCAAATGATATAGAATTTATTCTCAATTCTAAAACAGGATTTGGTAGTACTATTTACCAAGGAGCTAATAGATATAATATTAAGAATTTTTTGATGACCCAAAATAAATTAGAAATCAAAGGTAAAAGATTCTTTGTTAGAGGATACATAACTGATGAAGATGCTGGGGATTCTTATGACAGTAGATTTACGGCTATTAATATGCAAAGAGACGCAAAAGGTGATACCAATTGGTTTACAGATTATTACTTAGCATTTAAAGGAGTATTACGCAATCCTGGGTTTGGAGGTATGTTTAATTCCATTGCTGCAATTCCAGGAGATCACGCTTCTGCAAGAGCATTTGCCGATGCTAATTTATTGAATAATGCAAAATTAAGTCCATTACAAGTTGGTACATTAAGTGCTGCTGTAGCACCACTTCTAGGTTTGCCTTCTTGGAATAGAAATGATAAAGCAAGGTTTTTACCAGGAACAGCAGCTTTTACAGAGTCTTTCAATAAAATTACAGCCGATCCTAATTTAGCATCAGGTTCTAAATTTGTTGATGGGACAAAAATTTATCATTCAGATGCTAATTATAATTTTGGGGACTTAGTTGAATTTGCAGAGATTCAAGTGGGTGGTTCGTGGAGACAATATTCCTTAAATTCTGAAGGAACTATTTTTACTGATTATGATGGGCCTATCAATTATCAAGAATATGGTGCTTATACACAAATCCAAAAGAAAATGTTTGATGATAGATTGAAATTCACAGGATCTCTACGTTATGATAAAGCTGATAATTTTGATGGGAACATTTCTCCAAGAGTTGCACTATCCTATTCTTTAGGTGGTGATAAAACACGTAATTTAAGAGCTTCTTTCCAAACTGGATTTAGAAACCCAACAACACAAGATTTATTTATTGGTTTAGATGCTGGTAGAGCTATTTTAGTAGGTTCATCTCCTGCCAATTTAGACCGATACACCACAGGTGCATTGCCAGTAAGAAATGCTACAGGTAGAGCTGTTTTAGGAAGCTCTACAGTCAAACTTTCTGGAAGAAGTGCCTATGAAAATTCTTTTTCTTATTCATCAATATTAGCAGGAACGTATAAAAAATCAAATTTTGATCTAGTTAAACCTGAAAAAGTGACAGCTTATGAAGTAGGATATAGAGCAGGTTTTGGAAAATTAGCATTTGACGCTAGTGCATATTACAATAAATATGAAGATTTTATTGGAAATAAAACTGTTGTAGTTCCATTTTATGGAGTGGTTGGAGATAACACACTATCACTTTTGGCACTTCAAAGTGGTGACAATAAACCATTTCAAGTTTATACCAACTCAAAAGCTGATATTAAATCTTACGGTGGTAGTATAGGAATTACTACTAAATTATTTGGCAATTATGATTTTGGTGTAAATTATACCTATGCCAAATTTGATTTTGATCAAAGTTCTGATCCAGATTACAAAGCAGGATTTAATACTCCAGAAAATAAAGTAAAAGTGTCATTTGGAAATACTTCATTATTTGAGAACTTCGGATTTGGAGTAAATTACAGATGGAATGATGAATATTTATGGGAATCATCATTTGCTGATGCTATGGTTAAAGCTAATTCTGTAGTTGATGCTCAAATTAATTACTCAGTTCCAAAATGGAAATCAATGTTTAAAATTGGTGGCTCAAACCTTGGCGGAAAAGAATATGTGAGCGCTCCAGGTGTAGGTAGCATCGGTTCTTTATACTATTTTAATTTAACAATCAACCCTTAATAAATTTCAGTTAATTGTTTTGTTTGAAAAACACTCTTAATTATTAAGAGTGTTTTTTTATTAAAATAAAAAAAACTTTTCAACTTTTAAAACAAAAAGTTACCTTTGCACCACGAAAAAAAGACTGACAATTAATTAATAACAATATAAACAATTAGGTAATGACTAAAGTTACAGGTAAAGTATCACAAATCATCGGGCCGGTTATTGATGTCGAGTTTGCGTCAGGAGCTAATTTACCAAACATTTATGATTCATTAGAAATCACTAAAAAAGATGGATCACTCTTAGTATTAGAAGTTCAACAACACGTTGGTGAAGATATAGTTCGTTGTATTTCTATGGATTCTACAGATGGTTTAAGCAGAGGAGTTGAGGTAGTTTCTACAGGAGGTCCCATTCAAATGCCAATAGGTGAAGATATTTTTGGTAGATTATTCAATGTAAACGGTGATCCAATTGATGGATTAAAGGCTCTTCCTAAAAGTGGCAAAAATGGTTTACCAATTCATAGAGAAGCTCCAAAATTTGAAGATTTATCTACTGCAACTGAAGTTCTTTTTACAGGAATAAAAGTAATTGACCTTATTGAGCCTTATGCAAAAGGCGGTAAAATTGGATTGTTTGGTGGTGCCGGAGTTGGTAAAACAGTATTAATTCAAGAATTAATTAACAATATTGCTAAAGGACACGGTGGTTTATCGGTATTTGCTGGTGTTGGCGAAAGAACTCGTGAAGGAAACGACTTATTACGTGAGATGTTGGAGTCTGGAATTATCAAATACGGAGAAGAATTTGATAAATCGATGGAAGAAGGTGGATGGGATTTAGATAAAGTAGATACTAAAATGCTCAAAGAATCTAAATTAACCTTTGTTTTTGGCCAAATGAATGAACCTCCAGGAGCTCGTGCTCGTGTTGCATTATCTGGTTTAACTATTGCTGAATATTTTAGAGATGGCGCCGGTGAAGAGCAAGGAAAAGACGTTTTATTCTTTATTGATAATATCTTCCGTTTTACACAAGCTGGGTCTGAAGTATCCGCTTTATTAGGTCGTATGCCGTCTGCTGTTGGATATCAGCCAACTTTAGCCACAGAAATGGGAGCTATGCAAGAAAGAATTTCATCAACTAAAAAAGGATCCATTACATCAGTACAAGCGGTGTATGTTCCTGCCGATGACTTAACAGATCCTGCGCCTGCTACAACTTTTGCTCACTTAGATGCAACAACGGTATTATCGCGTAAAATTGCTGAGTTAGGAATCTATCCTGCAGTAGATCCATTAGATTCTACTTCAAGAATTTTGAATAAAGAAACTTTAGGTGATGAACATTATAATACTGCACAACGTGTAAAAGAGTTGTTACAACGATATAAAGAATTACAAGATATCATTGCTATTTTAGGAATGGAAGAGTTAAGTGAAGATGATAAAATAGCTGTACATAGAGCTCGTAGAGTACAGCGTTTTTTATCACAACCATTTCACGTAGCAGAACAATTTACCGGGACTCCAGGGGTTTTTGTTGATATTAAAGATACTATCATAGGATTTAATATGATTATGGATGGTGAGTTAGACCAATATCCAGAGGCTGCATTTAACTTGAAAGGTTCAATTCAAGATGCGATTGATGCTGGTGAAAAAATGTTAGCAGAATTTAGCAACTAATATTGAAATTATGTTTTTAGAAATAGTATCTCCAGAAGCGACCTTGTTAAAATCAGAAGTTGAAACAGTTTTTGTTCCGGGAGTTAACGGAGAATTTCAAATGTTAGATAACCACGCACCCATTGTTTCTATATTGGGAAAAGGTGAAGTTAAATTCAGAGGAAAAGATATTACTATTCTTGAACAATACGAAAACCGATTCAAAAAAGTAAACGATTTATTTGTTTTACCTATCAATAGTGGTACAATTGAATTAAAAGCCAATAATATTATTATTTTAGTAGATTAAGTTTTTATCAAAATAAATCATAAAAAAACTCTGAGACAATCTCAGAGTTTTTTTATGGTATAAATTCTAATATGTCTGATGGCTGACAATCTAATTCTCTGCATATTGCTTCAAGAG
>JAUYUF010000145.1 GCA_030694835.1 Flavobacteriaceae bacterium
TATGCCTGAAAGATTTCTATATGCATATGCAACTCCGATTGAATCATAATTCTTTGTTGATAATTCTAATGCTATATTCGAATAGTTTAAAGCTTGTATTGTGTTTGTAAATGTTAATTGTCTAGCTAATAAATTTAATGTTTTAACACTGTCAATTGTTGTTAAATTACTCTTGTCTAGTTTTTTCTCTAACGGATAAAGAACGTTTTGTCCCTGAGAATGTAGGTAAAGTAAAAGCAAAAGCAAAAGGATTATTGTTTTATGGGTTCTCATTGGGTTTTAGTTATTATAGTATTAATTGAAATGTAACCTATTACTTATATATTTATGCATAAAAACTTTATAAATAATATAAACAAGTGCTTTTTAAGAATGTTAGTAAAATCTAAGATATTGAAAATAAAAAAATTAAACAAGATTAAAAAGAGATAGAAACTAACCTATATAGTTTCAAAGGTTCACATAAATTAATTAGTTTATTAATTTTCTCGGGATTCGCTGCGAAATTCCCGTAATCATTTCATATGAAATAGTGTTAGATCGAGATGCCAAATCCTCCACATTTTCTTGATTTTTAAAGATGAAAACTTCATCACCTTCTTCGCACTGAATATTTGTTACATCAACCAT
The DNA here is from genome assembly GCA_030694835.1 of Flavobacteriaceae bacterium. Taxonomy (GTDB): domain Bacteria; phylum Bacteroidota; class Bacteroidia; order Flavobacteriales; family Flavobacteriaceae; genus JAGXRT01. The sequence continues at coordinate 631 of JAUYUF010000145.1, forward strand.
AATCATATCCATACAAACATTTCCTAGAAAATAAGCTTTCTGATTGTTGATGGTAACATAACCAACTTTGTTACCTAAATTTCGGTGAATTCCGTCCGCATGACCAATCGGAATTGTGGCACTTTTTATTGTTTCAGATGAAATAAAACCTCTGTTATATCCAACAGATTCTCCTGGATTAATGGTGTGAATTTGTGAAATACGAGATTTTAAAGTTCCAACAAGTTTTAATTTTGAAGTTTCTTCAGTGTCATTTCCAAAACCATACAATCCAATTCCAACTCGCACCATATCAAAGTGAGCATCAGGATAATTGATAACTCCAGAAGTATTTGATAAATGTCTAATCGGATTGATGTTTAGTTCTTTAGAAATTTGATCTGATAACTTCTTAAAAGAATCAATTTGATTTTGTGTAAACGCTCTTTCATTTAAATCTTCACTGGCAACTAAATGTGAAAATATAGAAGTTAAATGTAATTCAGAGTTGTTTTTTAAAATCGAAATTACTTCATCTACATCAGTCGGTTTGAAACCTAATCGATTTAAACCGGTATTGAATTTTACATGAATTGGATAATTGTTGAGCTTAGCTGTTTTGATGACCTCAATAAACTGATTTAGAATTCTAAAACTATATAAATTAGGTTCTAATTGGTAAGTTAGTAAATGATGTAATGTTTCAGTCTGAGGATGTAGTACCAAAATAGGTTTATTAATTCCAGCTTCGCGAAGTGCAATTCCTTCGTCAATAAAAGCAACTGCTAAATAATCTACACCTTCTTTTTCTAATATTTTAGCAATGGCAACAGCTTCATTTCCGTAGGCAAAAGCTTTAACTACTCCCATAAATTTGGTGGTAGGTTTTATTTTTGATTTAAAATAATGATAATTATGGATAATTGCTTTAGAATCAATTTCTAAAACCGTAACATGGGTTTTATTCATGTTCTTCTTTTTTAGGTTGACTTCTCATCGCTTTGTAATAAGCAGCTCTGCTAAGTGGCTCATATTCTTGAGTTTCTCCCAACATTACTACATTATCATTAGCTACTTTTCTAAAACTATAATGTGCTAAATTTCCAGTTCTGGTACAAACAGCATGAACTTTAGTTACATATTCAGCAGTTGCCATAAGTGCAGGCATCGGACCAAATGGATTCCCTTTAAAATCCATATCTAAACCCGCAACAATAACTCTAATTCCACGATTGGCTAATTCATTACAAACAGAAACAATATGATCATCAAAAAATTGCGCTTCATCAATTCCAACAACATGAACACCTTCACACATCAATAAGATGCTGGCTGAAGAACTAACAGGTGTTGATCTAATTTCATTGGCATCATGAGAAACCACCATTACATCATCATAACGCGTGTCTATCGTCGGTTTAAAAATCTCAACACTTTGCTTTGCAAATTGCGCACGTTTTAAACGTCGAATAAGTTCTTCTGTTTTACCTGAAAACATAGAGCCGCAAATGACTTCTATCCATCCAAATTGTTCTGTGTGATTTACGGTATTTTCAAGAAACATTTTGTAAATTTAGAGCTTGAAAGATTCAACAATTATTTTTGGTTTTGTACAAATCTATTAAAAATACTACTCATTTGACAATAAATTTATCAACCTATGCGTAAAAAAATTGAAACCGAATTAAAAGCATTAGCTAAAGAAATTCTGCAATTACCAGAGTTTACTGATGTAGAGGCATTACATAAGAAGTCACTTGAACTTTATGAGAAATTAACGCTTTTAAAATTTGTTGATAATTACTTTGAAACACGTTTTGAAGACGTTGAAATTTCCTTTTCTCCATCAAAAATGGAAAAAGAACTTGAAGAACTTGATAACATTCAAGACGATTTAGAAAGTGAATTATTTGACATAGAAGATGATTTATCAGAAGAAAAACTCGAAGAATCTGAGGATGAGGAAGAAGATTTTATTGATGAAACAATCAATTTTTTAAATTATCCCAATAAACAACTGTCGTTAGAAGAAGAATTAGAAAATTCTATTTCTGCGGATGTGGCATCTGATTTATTTGAAAAAAGTGTAAGAGTTGAGCAAAAATCAGTTTCATTAAATGATAAACTAAATAATAGTGCTATCCAAGTTGGATTAAATGATAGAATTGCTTTTGTTAAGTATTTATTTAACGGAAGTCAGGAGGATTATAATCGCGTACTATCTCAGTTAAATTCATTTGATACCGAGGATGATGCCAAAGATTTCCTTTTAAATATTGTTAAACCTGACTACTATTGGAACGATAAATTAGAATACGAACAACGCTTTTTATTTTTAATAGAGCGAAAGTTTTTATAGGATTAAAGTATCAGTTCTGAGCAAGTCTTTAATTATTCTTTTTTAAGGTTTTAAAATAAATTAAGGGTAATTCTATATAATTTAAATTTTTATATTCAAACCAAATGTTTAGAAGACGTTCAGCTAAGAATCCAAAAACACGTTGTTGATAAGCGGTGTATTTCGATAAATCTACTTTCTTTTCAAATTCAAATAAAATACAAAATAACCACTCCATAAATTCTTGAAAATTGTCATTTTTCATGATAAACATGTTGTTGGCATAAAGCCAATTACGTTTTAAAACTGTATGATAGGCTGTTAAATAATCTGGATATTTTTCTGTAATTATTGATTCTAAAAGTTTTAAATCATTAATATCGTGATAGCGACGATAATGTGTTTCTATAGAATATCTTAATTTTCTGGCCTTAGGCAATATAGCGTCATACTGAAGTAGTATTTTATTTATCTCTTGATCATTCAAAATTCTTGATAAGAAGTAAGAAGTATTTTGAGTATAAATCAGTCCAATTCTTTTTTTATACAATCCTAAGGGATAGTATAAAAGGCGTTTCAATTCATATAAGAGAGGTTCTGGTTTTGCTGTAAAATAACGGCGATAATGACAACTGCCGATAATGTCTTGCTTCGTGTTTTTCCAAATCCAATATAGACCTGTTAATTCACTATAATATTTATTTTTGATTGAAATAGATTCGCTTGTATCATCACCTATTATATTGCTGTTTTCTAATAATAAGTTGTTTCCACACATGAGTGGTTGATAAGTGGAGTTTAAATCTAAAATCTCCCCTTTCTTATAATAAAAGATGTAAATCTTGATGTTTGACGAATAAGTCATATTTAAATTTTATCTCTTCGTTTAATAAATTTCAAGAAATAATACTTTAGGGGATTTTCATACTTAAGCAATTTCCATGGTCTGCTACTATGTGGTTTGTGAAGTACAGGGGTATCCATCAACACATAATTCTTGAATCCTAATTCAATTGCTTTCATAGAAATAACAGTATCGTACCAATCTTTAGTTTTGTCTAATTGTTTAAAATCGAATTTCTTCAGATAATCTACTGTTAATAAAGTGCAACAGAAACTAAGACTCCTATTGGTTTCAATAACCGCTTCTTTATTATTTTTGAATTTTAAATATGGAAAATTAACTTTTTTAGAGGCGTCAACAGTTATGGCACCTATCATTCCTACACTTTTATACTCCTCATTAAACTGAATCATCTTAGAAAAAGTGTCTGGTTGGATAGTTACATCCGATTCAACGATAATTAATGGAAGGTTTTGCTCTAAGGCCTGTTTTTGTGCTAGTTGTAATACTAATTTATAATTAGGAGAGGGCGTTTGTGTTATGTCTTCTAAATTAATTAAAGTAAAATTCAATGATTGAGCACCTTTCTCTAAAGCTTCTTTAGTTTCAAATGTGCTAAAATCGTTGTAAACATAATAGTCTACGCTAACATTACTGGATGTAATTGCTCTTATAGTTTCTAAGGTGCTAACTAAAGAATCTTTTACCGGAGTTATAACAATAGCTTTACACATTTATTTCTTTTTTTAGCAAATGTACTGAAATTTATAATTTCGATTGTTTGAAAAAAATAGAGTAACAATGAAATATTATATCGGACTCACATTAATTAAGGTAAGTTTGTTACTTTTGCACTCAAATGAAAACACTTCAAAAAAAATTATTGTTTTTCCTAAGTTACTTTGGTATGTGGGTAGCCTATTTTGCGCTGTCACGATTTTGGTTTTTAGCTTATTATGCCGAGCGAACTGAAGAATTAGATTGGAAAACTATTTTACAAATTCCCATTCAGGGTTTAAAATTAGACCTTTCTTTTGCAGGTTATATATCAATAATTCCATTTTTAATCTTCTCTTTTTCTAGTTGGTTGCCTCAGAAACTTACAAGAAGAATCATTAAGAGTTTTACATTTCCAATTTTATTTATCATCAATTTATTGATGTTAATTGATATGGAATTATATGGATCTTGGGGAATGCGATTAGATTCAACTCCACTCATGTATTTAAATACTCCATTAGAAATGATTGCTTCTGTAACAACTACAGCTCTCATTGTCTCCATAATAGTATGGTTGTTAAGCTCTATGTTCTATGCATACTTTTTTAATAAAGTGATTGATAAAAAGATTGGAGTAAATGAAAAAGGCCCCGTTTGGCAATTTCCAATTTTATTATTTTTTACAGCTTCTCTAATTTTAGTAATAAGAGGTGGTTTACAAACCATTCCGATAAATCAAAGTAATGTTTATTTTTCTGACAAGATGTTTGCAAATCACGCATCTATTAATTTTGCATGGAATTTTTCGCATTCATTAAATCATCAATCTTTTGACATGGTAAATCCATTTGCTGAATTAGAAAACACTAATGCAGAAAATATTGTTAAAGAAGCCAGAATATCATTAATTAATACTGAAAAAGATTCTACAAACTATCCTATTTTAAATACAAACAAACCTAATGTTATATTAATTGTTTGGGAAAGTTTAACGGCTAAAATTGTTGGTCCATTAGGAGGAGAACCAAATGTGATAGTTAACTTTAATCAACTAACAGAAGAAGGTATTTTATTTGAAAATTTTTATGCCAATGGTGATAGAAGTGATAAAGGATTGGTTGCAATTTTAAGTGGATATCCTTCACAACCACATACTAGTATTATCAAAATACCAAACAAGACAAGAAATTTACCAATGCTGTCTCAAAAAATGATTGACTTGGAATATGCTACTTCCTTTTCATATGGAGGGGATTTAAATTTTGGTAATATGAATACTTATTTCCGACAAGGAGGTATTTCTCATTTTGTTGATGGTGATCAATTTAATGATGAAGATTGGAATTCTAAATGGGGTGCCCATGACCATCTTTTAATGAAAAAATTCTTAGAAGACAGAAACATTGAAAAACAACCTTTTTTTAGTATCGTTTTTACACTTTCTAGTCACGAACCATTTGAATTTCCAGATACTTATAAATTTGGTAAAGATACAGAAGAAAATAAATTTAGAAGTGCCCATGCCTATACAGATAAAGCAATAGGAAACTTTGTAGAACAAGCTAAAAAACAAGCTTGGTGGAAGAATACATTAATAGTGATTGTAGCAGATCACGGTCATCCATTACCAAAACATGTCGGTCCTTTTAATTCACCTAAAAGATTTCATATTCCTATGTTATGGCTTGGCGGAGCTCTAGCTCAAAAAAATATCAGAATTTCAAATTATGGATCTCAATCAGATTTAGCCTATTCACTACTAAGCGTATTAGGTTCTGACCCGAGTGATTTTAAATGGGGAAATAATATCTTTAAACCTTCTCCCAACCATTTTGCTCATTTTGTTTTTAACAAAGGATTCGGAATTATAGATAAAAATGGAGGCGTCGTATACGATTATGTCAGTAAAAAAAGAATTCTCACCGAAGGAAAGCCGGAAGAAAATTTAGAAACTTTAGGAAAGGCTATTACCCAAACTACTTATCAAGATTTTTTAAACAGAAACTAATATTAAGCCGTTGGGTAAAATTATTTAAGTAAAAAAACGATTTAAATCTTGAAGCCACAAAATAAACTAATAACTATGTCAAATATAAGTAAAAAATATTTTTCAGTTTTAGAGGTGTTAAGTTCTTTGAGTATTGAATCCAATTCAGAAATTCTAAAAAAATTATAATATCTTTGTTCTATATGTATATCTATGGAAAATCAATTAAAAATCATTAAAAATCATCGTGAAATTATTCTTTCATTAATTGCAGATTTAAATCAAGATCAACTTTGTGAAATTCCTAATGGCTTTAAGAATA
>JAUYUF010000193.1 GCA_030694835.1 Flavobacteriaceae bacterium
TTTGCTACATCATCTGGTTTATCTGTAAGAATTAATTTGGTATGAGGAGAATAATGATGCGGAACCATTCCTGGACTTAAAGGTTTTTCTTCTTCATTATCTCTTATAATTACTTCTTTTGAAACTTCGGCAATCATTTCAAGACTAATGGCTCCTAAACGATATATAATAATTTTTCCATTTTCAAACCCAACTACTGTAGACTCAATACCTTTTTCGCAACTACCACCATCAAGTATATATGGTATTTTACCTCCTAATTGTTTAAACACATGTTCTGGTTTAGTTGGACTGATATAACCGTAAGGATTAGCACTTGGAGCCACTAATGGAAAATCTAATTTTTGAAGTAATTCTAGTGTTAATTGATGATTTGGAATTCTAATTGCTACATCTTTTAATCCAGCCGTAATTTCATCTAAAATAGTTGCTTTTTTAGGAAGTAAAACGGTTAAGGGTCCTGGACTAAATTTTTCTAACAATTTCCATGCAATTTCTGGAATGTCTTTAGCAATCTCATTTATCTTACTAACATCAGAAACATGAACAATCAACGGATTGCTAAAGGGTCTTTTTTTAGTTGTGTAGATTTTTTTGATAGCATTTTTACTAAAAGCATTCCCAGCAAGTCCATAAACTGTTTCTGTTGGTATAGCAACAACCTCATCATTAGACAGTAATTCTACCACAAAAGATAAATCATCACCTATTTGGGTGTCCCATAAATTGTCATTTATTTGATTGAAGTATTTTTTCAATGGACTTGTATAAATTAAATTTTTAAGATTGCAAAAGTACTGTTTTTAAAGAAAATATACTTTACCAGTTGAAATTTCGTAATAAGCAGGAACAATTTTAACACTTCCTTCTTCTACTTTAGATTTAATAATTTTAGATTTTGAAGTAAGATTATTAATAGATTTAAATGCATTTAACTTGGTAATATTTTCTATAGATTTATCATCGGTTTCATTTATTAATTCTCTTATCTGGCTTAACATAAAATCTAGATTTTCACTTACAAATTCATAATTTAAGGCTGCGTTAATAGCTCCACAATTTTGATGAACTAAAACAACGACCAACTCGACCTTCAATTTTATTACAGCAAACTCAACACTGGCAATTTGTGTCTTATTGGCAACACTTCCGGCATTTCTGATGATGAATAAATCTCCTAAACGAGTGTCAAAAATCATTTCAGTTGGAACTCTGGCGTCGGAACAACCAACAACAATAGCAAAAGGATCTTGCCCACGAACTAAATGATCACAGTCTATAATTCCTTTTGTTAAATTCTGAAGTTTATGCTCAACAAAACGTTGATTACCTTTCTTTAACACCTCTAAAGCTTCGGTATATTTCATAAATTTATCAATTATAATTTTTTAAAATCTTGATTTTTTTGAAAAAACATCTATAAAATTATTTTAGCTAAAAAGCATTGATAATCATATAGTACAAAGGCATCCCTAAAGTAATGTTAAACGGAAAAGTTACTCCTAATGCCATAGGAATATATAACCCAGGATCTGCTTTAGGAGCAGCTAAACGCATCGCTGCTGGTACTGCAATATACGAAGCACTTGCCGCTAGAATTGCAAATATAAATCGATTTCCCACATCTTCTGTAACAAATTGACTTGCATATGCAACAATACAACCATTAATTGCGGGAATAATTATTGCGAAAAAAGTAACAAAAAAACCATACTTTAAAAATCCTTTAAATCTTCTCGCTGTTACCATTCCCATTTCAAGTAAAAATATTGCCAAAAATCCTTTAAAAATATCTGTTGTAAATGGCTTTATTCCTTCTGCTTGTTTAGTATCTGCAATAAATCCAATTACGATACTTCCTAAAATCATCAATACACTACCATTGGTAAATGAATGGTGAAGTATTGATTTAATATTTACTTTATTTTCATTACTCTTTTCAAACTTCATCATTAATATAACTCCAACAATAATAGCTGGCGATTCCATTAATGCCATAACCGCAACCATATGACCTCCAAAAGAAATATTTTGTGACTCAAGATAAGATACAGCCGCAACAAAGGTAACAGCGCTTACTGATCCATATGCCGCTGCAATTGCACCAGAATCACTAATACTTAATCTTTTTTTCAAAATGAAAAAAGTGTACAACGGAATAGTTGCAGATAATACAAGTCCAAATAAAAGTGAATAAATTATTTCATTATTAAATCCGCTATGAGCTAACTCTTGTCCACCTTTAAATCCAATGGCAAATAGTAGATATAGAGAAATAAATTTTACGGAGGATTCGGGAATTTCAAGGTCACTCTTAACTAAAGCAGCAATGGTTCCAAGTGCAAAGAATAATAAAGTAGGATTTGTAATATTAGTAATTAGAATTTGAAAATCCATGTAATTGTTAGATTAAATATTAAAATTTCACAGAAAGCATTGTTAATAATAACATTCCTCTTTCAACACTATAAATGTGTGGTCAAATGTATAAACAAATAGTAAAAGAAAAAAAGTCTGAACACGCTTTATAAAAATTATAGAAAATATCTGTATTATATAACTTTAAGAACTTCCTTCTTTTTAAACTTCACACTCACTAAATAGATTCCTAAAAATATACATATGGTTGCAATTATTTTTACGGTATTTAAAGAGTCACTCCCAACAGATAGTGCATAAATTGTAGCTATAACTGGTTGTAAATATATAAAAATACTTACGGTAGTTGGTTTCAATTTAGACAACGCAAAAAGATTAAGCAAATAGGTTAAAAAAGTAGATAACACTACAATAAACCCTATTTTCCACCAGATATCAAAGGTAAAAGTATTCCAACTTACTTCTGATAATTCATTGAAACCGAATGGCAATACTAATAATACTCCAAATAAATATACCCACTTGACAAAGGTAAATGGATGATATTTATCTAGTAATTTTTTTACAATAATTAAATACAAACTATAAGATGTTGCATTGATAAATACCAAAGTATTTCCTAACATGATATTACTGCCAACTGCAGATGATTTATGACCATAAAGAATTAAAAAAACAGTTCCTGTTAATCCTAAGGCAATACCAATTATCTTTCTAAAGATGATTTTTTCTTTCAAAATAAAAATAGAAAATACAAAAACCATGATTGGTGCTGTTGCCATAATAACAGCTGCATTTATGGGTGTTGTATAACTAAGCCCTTTAAAAAAAGAAAGCATATTAATGGCAACTCCAAATACAGCAGCCCCAAAAATTCTTAAAAAATCTTTACGATCAATTGGCTCGCTTTTAAAAAATAAACTTCCAACAATCCAAAATAAAGAAGCAGCAATAGTAACTCTTAATAAGATGAAACCGAATGGTTTTATATGTAAGGGCATAACATCTTTTGCAATGGTAAAGGTTATTCCATAAATAGATGTTGCAATTAACGCTGCTAAAATAGCTGTTTGTCTTTTTCTCATGGAATTTATTTCTCAGGCAAAGATGCAACAAATTAATATTCTGGTGTTTCATTTGAAAATAGTAAATTTGTATATCTTGATATATAAAAGTTATGCTAAATTTTGAATTATACAATCCAACAAAATTGATTTTTGGAAAGAATCAATACGAAAAACTGAAAACTGAAATTCCAAAAAATGCTACTATTTTGATGACCTATGGAGGTGGTAGTATTATGAAAAACGGAGTTTACAACAATGTAATTAAGGCTTTACAAGGCTATGAAATAATAGAATTTGGTGGAATTGAGGCTAATCCTACTTTTGAAACACTCATGAAAGCTGTTGCTATTGTAAAAGAAAATAATATTGATTTTATATTAGCTGTAGGTGGTGGCTCTGTAATTGATGGAACAAAATTTATTGCTGCAGCAGCAAATTATGAAGGTGAAAATGCTTGGGATATTTTAGCAAAAGGAGCATTAATAAAAACAGCAATACCTTTTGGAACTGTTTTAACACTTCCGGCAACTGGTTCTGAAATGAATTCTGGTGCGGTAATTTCAAAAAAAGAAACGGATGAAAAATTAGTATTTGGGAGCCCGTTACTTTTTCCAAAATTTTCTATTACAGATCCAACAGTAATTCAATCACTTCCTTTAAGACAACTTCAAAATGGTGTCATTGATGCCTACGTTCATGTTTTAGAACAATATTTAACTTATCCTTCAAATGCTTTTTTACAAGACAGAATTGCAGAAAGTGTTTTGCAAACATTAATTGAAGTTGGACCAAAGGTTCTTAAAAATCCATCGGATTATATCATCGCTTCTAATTTTATGTGGTGCTGTACGATGGCTTTAAACGGACTGCTTTCTAAAGGTGTTCCAACCGATTGGGCTACACACATGATTGGTCATGAATTAACAGCTTTACATGGATTAGACCACGCACAATCCCTAGCTGTAATTGGACCAAATTTGTATAAAGTTCAGTTCGAGTTTAAAAAAGAAAAATTAGCACAATACGGAAAACGAGTTTGGAATTTAACTGGATCTGACGAAGAAATTGCACAAAAAGCGATCATAAAAACACAAGAATTCTATCAAAGTTTAGGTGTAAAAACTTCTCTTTCTGAATATTCTAACTCCTATAAAGATACTTCTCAAATTATTTCAAATCGATTTAAAGAACGAGGATGGATTGGATTAGGCGAGCATAAAAATATCAATCTAGAAAAAGTAGTAGAAATTGTTGAAATGAGTTATTAACAAAATTAGGGATTAGGGAAAAGCGAAAAGGAAATTGCGAAAAGCAAAAAGCAAAAAGTGAGTAGGAATTGGGAAATAGGAATTAGGGATTAATTTTCTATCACAATTGGCTTTTATCTTTTATCTATATTCTTTCGTCTGATTAATAACTGTATTTTTGTAAAAAATATCAAAGTATGATTATCCATAAATTTGACTCAGAAAATTCAATCTTAAATAAGTTTATATCAGAAATTAGAGATGTAGAAATTCAAAAAGACTCGATGCGTTTTCGTAGAAATATTGAACGAATTGGAGAAATTATGAGTTATGAACTCAGCAAAAATTTACATTATAAAACATCAGATGTTACCACTCCTCTTGGCATCAAACAAATAGATAAGTTTGAAAATAATATCGTTTTATGTTCTATATTAAGAGCTGGATTACCTTTACATCAAGGATTGTTAAATTATTTTGATGATGCCGAAAATGCTTTTATTTCTGCTTACAGAAAACATACTACTGAAACTGAATTTGAAATTGTAGTTGAGTATTTTGCATCTCCATCATTAGATAATAAAATCCTAATTTTAGCAGACCCGATGTTGGCAACTGGTCAATCATTAATTAGTGTTTTTGAAGGATTGAAAAATCATGGAACTCCAAAAGAAATTCATATTGTAAGTGTTATTGGATCTCAAATAGGTATCGATAATATCAAGAAAAATTTTCCAAACAATGTTCATTTATGGATTGCCACTGTTGATGAAAAGTTAAATGATAAAGGATATATTATTCCCGGTTTAGGCGATGCTGGAGATTTAGCTTTTGGGAAAAAATTATAAAAAATAAATAGCCACCGTAACAAAAAAGATCAAATAAAGAATGAAATTTCTAAACATTTTATCTTTTTCTTTTTGGAAATAATTGGCCAATATTACACTGGTTGGAAAGAACAAAAATATTAATTCACCTCCATTTTTGTCGACTTTTAAAAAAGAAATTAATGCCGCAATCCATAAATTTGTTAGCAATAAAAACCATGAAGATCTGTTTTTAGTGCTAATTTTATGTAACCCTGATGTAACACTTATTACTGACCAAATTGTTAAACTAACAAGAATAGTAATCGGGATTAATATGGATAGATTATCGTAAAATACAATACTACTATCTATTTGAAAATCAAAAAATTGAGTAAAAATATGTAGCTGTTCAAATGTTAAACAGTACACATATAATAAGAAAATAGGTATGATTACCCCTAAAATAGAAATAATAACATTCTTGATATTTAGTCTCTGATAAAACACCAATCCCATCAGTAATACAATCCAAAAAAGGATAAGATTGTTATAAAAAAGTATTGAAATTCCAAGCCAAAATCCGGCATCAAATATTTTTATAGAGGTTCTAACATTGTTTTTTAAACTAAACACTCTGCGAAGAGAAATCAATAAAAAAACATTCGATAAAAAAATCATAGACCATTTCATCGTATTGGGTAACATTGCAAAAAACATCACTACAAAAAACAATGAAAAAGAGTTATCTTTAGTAAGTGTGTTTTTACGTACTACAAAATTAATCAACAATACCATAAAAAATAAAGCGGTAATATTCATCAAAATTTTACCAAACGAAAAGAGATCAAACTTAACATTGGCATCAGAAAAAACACCAATAAAAAAGAAAATTACAAGTATCAACAAAATTATTAAGTAATTAATTGGACGTGATTTACTTAAAAAATTGGATAACATAACTATATTTTTATACTTTTGCGAATGTAAATATAATAAGATATGACCGTAAATAGCATTTTCGCCGCAATTGAATTCTTTTTTACAGAAGTACTGTTTTTCCCTTTTGAATATATCCGCACATTAGACAATTGGTGGATTCAAAATTTAGTGAGTTTTATATTTATTTCAATTGGCTTTATTGCCTTCGGATATTGGTTAAATCAATTGATGAAATCTAAAAATATAGCAAATTCATAATACACTTTTATTCAAATTAATTTAGTGGGAAGTAAAAACAAATTAAAACGTTTTAGAGAAAACGAAACGTTTACAAACGTATTTCAACCAACTCGAGAAGAAATTTTTGAAGGATTTCCATTAAAAGGGAAATGGCAAAGTTTTTTTAAGAATAACAATCCAATTGTTTTAGAACTTGGCTGTGGAAAAGGAGAATATACTATTGATTTAGCCAAAAAAAATCCAGATAAAAATTATATCGGAATTGATATTAAAGGCGCACGATTTTGGCGAGGCGCAAAAACTGCTTTGGAAGATCAAATGCCAAATGTTGCTTTTATCAGAACTCAAATTGAGTTGATAGAAAATTGTTTTGAAAATCAAGAAATAAGTGAAATTTGGATTACTTTTCCAGATCCTCAAATCAAATATAAAAGAACCAAGCACCGCCTTACCAATCCTGAATTTTTAAGAAAATACAATAATATTCTTCAAAAAGATGGAATTATACATCTTAAAACTGACAGCGAGTTTTTACACGGCTACACTTTAGGATTGCTAGAATTATCAAATCATGAAGTTTTGTATGCACATCATGATATTTATAACAATCTGCATATTCCAAAAGATGTGATTGAAACGCAAACTTTTTACGAAAAACAATATTTAGAAAAGCAAAAGTCAATAACTTACATTAAATTTAAACTCCATTTTTAATTGATTTAATGTCAGAATCCGATTCTTTTTTTGAAAAAGTTTATGTTGTTGCACGTAAAATTCCATATGGAAGAATTACAAGTTATGGTGCCATTGCCGAATATTTAGGTGCTAAAAAATCAGCCAGAATGGTAGGTTGGGCAATGAATGCATCCCATAGAAAAGAAGATATTCCGGCACACAGAGTCGTAAACCGAAAAGGATTACTAACGGGCAAACATCATTTTGAAGGCACTAATTTAATGCAACAATTACTAGAAAATGAAGGTGTACAAATTAAAGAAAACCAAATCATCAATTTTGAAGAATTATTTTGGAATCCTAATCTAGAATTAAAACCTTTATATTAATTTTTCTTCTATTTTAATTTAGACTCAGTATATTTGCAATTTAGAATGATTTTAATTAACAATATATGAGTATTACAAAACAAGCTATAATTGACACTTTAGAAAACCTTGCTAATGTAGCAGGAGATAATAGTTCAATAGAAAACGAATCAATAAAAAACATCCAAGTCTTTGGAAATGAAGTAATAATTGATATTACAATAAGTAATCCAACTTTACAAGCTAAAAAGAAAATTGAAGCTGAAATTGTAGGGGCTATCGAAAAATTGGGTTCAGATTTAGATATTAAAATAAATGTAAATGCAGTTGTCCCTCCAAAAGAGACTAAAACTGCTCCACAAATAAAAGGAAAAGAAATACCTGGAATCCAAAATATTATTGCAATTGCTTCAGGAAAAGGCGGTGTAGGAAAATCTACAGTTACAGCTAATATTGCAGTAACACTTTCTAAAATGGGCTTTAGAGTCGGAATTTTAGATGCGGATGTTTACGGACCTTCAATTCCAATTATGTTTGATGTTGCTAATGAGCGACCATTATCTGTTGATGTTAATGGAAAATCTTTTATGAAGCCTGTAGAAAACCATGGTGTTAAAATTTCATCACTTGGATTTTTCTTAAATCCAAATGAAGCAGTTATTTGGCGTGGAGCGATGGCTTCTAAAGCATTAGATCAGATGATTTTTGAAACCAATTGGGGAGGTTTAGATTTTCTGTTAATTGATTTACCCCCAGGCACTGGAGATATTCACTTATCAATTGTTCAAACAGTTCCAGTTAATGGTGCTGTAATAGTGAGCACACCTCAAAATATTGCATTAGCTGATGCTAAAAAAGGAGTTGCAATGTTCCAACAACAATCTATTAATGTTCCTGTTTTAGGCATCATAGAAAACATGAGTTATTTTACTCCTGCAGAATTACCAGAAAATAAATATTACATTTTTGGTAAAGATGGAGCTAAAAATTTAGCCAAAGATATCGAAACTGAATTTTTAGGAGAACTACCTATTGTACAAAGTATTAGAGAAGGAGGAGATATAGGGCAGCCAGTTGCTTTACACACAAACTCTCCTTTAGAAATTGCCTTTACAGAAATTACTAAAAACATGCTAAGTCAACTTATAAAACGTAATGAAGAACTTCCTCCAACAGAGGTTGTAAAAATTACCAACATGAGTGGTTGTAGCGCAAAATAGTTTGCTTATGAGTCCATCTGATCAATTACGCCAAAATGTTGAAAAAGCAATAGCAGAAATTAGACCCTATTTAATTGCCGATGGTGGAGATATTTCAATAATTGAAATCTCTGCTGATGAAGTAATTATTCAATTTGAAGGCGCTTGTCAAAGTTGCAACATCAATCAGATGACTCTTAAAAATGGAGTTGAAGAAACTATAAAAAGATATGCGCCTGAAATTAAAAAGGTTACTGAATTTAATGTTTAATAAAATTCAAATTCAACAATTATAAATCAAGGATAACTATATAGTTATCCTTTTTTAATTGAATATTTAAGGTGGTTTTTAGAGCATTAATATCTTTTAATTACCTTTGGAATGGTAATTGAGTGCCGTATTATAATATTTAATTTTATGAAGAAGATTTTACTTATTACTATATTACTTTTATCACTTACTTCATTTAAACCGGCTACTAAAAGTCCTTTTAAAGAAGGAGAATGGTTGAAATTCCGAATGCATTACGGATTAGTTAATGCTGGATTTGCTACTTTAACCATAAAAGATGCTCAAAAAAACGGAAAATCAGTTTATCATGTTACTGGAGAAGGTTGGACTACAGGAGTAGCAAAAGTATTCTTTAAAGTTAATGATGTTTACCAATCTTATTTCGATAAAGAAACAGGATTACCTTATCATTTTATTAGAAGAGTTGATGAAGGAGGGTATATCATTAGTAAAGACAAATATTTTGATCATCAAAAAAAGGAAGTTGTTGTAAAAGATCACAAAAGAAAAACTAATGAAGTTTATAAAATTAATGAGGTTCAAGATATGGTTTCTGCTTTTTACTTTCTTCGAAATAAAGATTTTTCTAACTTTAAAAATGGAGATGAAATTATAATTAATGTTTTTTTTGATGGTGAAACAAACCCTTTTAAATTAAGATTATTAGAGAGAGAAGAAATCAATACTAAATTTGGAAAAGTAAAATGCATGAAATTCAGACCCTATGTTCAGGCGGGACGCGTATTTAAAGAAAATGAAAGTTTAACAGTTTGGATTACTGATGATGACAACAAAATCCCAATTAGAATTAAAGCTTCTTTAGTGGTGGGTTCTCTTAAAGCTGATTTAGAAGAATATAAAGGATTATCAAATCCTTTTAACATTATTTTTAATAATTAAATTGTATTTTTACACGCTTGAGATGTGAAGTTGAATTAAATAATTACGCTTATAAATGAATCGATTAATTCCCCTACTACTAATTTTACTATTATTTTCTTGTTCTAAGGAAGGTCAAGATTCATTCGAAAATACTGCTGAAAAAGTAAAAATTATTAGAGAATATGGATTTATTTTAAACAACTTCTATGTTGTAAAAGACACTATCAAATCTGGTGAAAGTTTTGGCTCTTTACTTTCTAAATATAATGTTTCATCTACTGAAATCCATAATATTGTTAATGAAATAAAAGAAACATTTGATGTTCGAAAATTAAAAATTGGACAACCCTATACCATACTAGCCTCAAAAGATTCATTGCAAAAAGCCCAAGTTTTTATTTATGAACATGATAAAATTAATTACTCCATAATTAATTTTAAAAACCCTATAATTAAAACACTTAACACCAAAAAACCCGTTAAGACAGTATTAAAAATTTCAAGTGGAACCATAACAAATTCATTAAGTGAAACTATTGAAGATGAAGGCATGAACTATATTGTAGCTCATGAATTATCAGAAATTTACGCTTGGACAATAGACTTTTTTAGACTTCAGAAAAATGATAAATTTAAAATCATCTATGAAGAAAAATATATTAATGATACTATCTATGCAGGTATGGGCAAAATAATTGGAGCCTATTTTGAACATTCTGGCAAACCTTATTATGCTTTTGGTTTTAAAACTGATTCATTAAAAAAATACAACGAATTTTATGATGAGCTTGGCAACACCATGCGCAGACCCTTTTTAAAAGCTCCACTGCAATTTAGCAGAATCTCATCCAAATATAATTTAAGAAGAAAAATTGCCTTTTACGGTATGGTAAGAGCCCATAGAGGAACTGATTTTGCCGCACCAATAGGAAGTCAAATACAATCTACTGCTGATGGAACTGTGATTGAATCTGCTTATAAAGGTGGTAATGGTAATTATGTAAAAATTCGACATAATTCAACTTATACAACCGGTTATTTACACATGAGTAAAAGATTAGTGCGAGTTGGTGAAAGAGTAAGACAAGGACAAGTAATTGGCCTAGTAGGAATGACTGGAAATACTTCTGGACCACATGTTTGTTATCGTTTTGCTAGAAATGCAACTGAAGTAGATCCACTACGCGAAAAAATGCCTGCTTCAGATCCAATTAAATCAGAACATAAAGAACGATATTTAACTTATATAAGATCAGTTAAATCATCTTTAGACTCTATTCCTTTTAAAAAAGATAAAAGTTAAAACTTAAAAAAATGGCTTTGAAAAACATCAACCCAACTAAAACAATTGCTTGGGAAAAACTTATGACTCATTTTGAGAAAATCAAAAATGATCATTTAAAAGAGCTCAAAGAAAATCAACCAAATAGAAAAAAAGATTTTTCAATACAATTTCAAGATTTAGAAGTTAATTTTTCTAATAATCGAATTTCTGAAAACACCTTAAAATTGTTGATTGAATTAGCTCAGGAAACAGGTTTAAAAGATGCTATACATAAATATTTTTCGGGTGATATTATCAATGTTACAGAAAATAGGGCCGTTTTACATACTGCTTTAAGAGATAAAGCAAGTCAGAAAATTGAAGTAAATCAAAAAAATATTATTCCTGAAATTTCAGAAACACTTCAAAAAATAGAAAATTTTACTAATAATGTACTTTCTGGAAATTGGAAAGGTTTTAGCGGAAAATCTATCACTGATGTAGTAAATATTGGAATTGGTGGTTCAGATCTAGGCCCTCAAATGGTAGTAGAATCTTTAAAATATTATAAAACCCCTTTAAACATCCATTTTGTTTCAAATATTGATGGTGATCATGTTCAAGAAACACTTAAAAAATTAAATCCTGAAACAACTTTATTTCTAATTGTTTCAAAAACTTTTACTACTCAAGAAACATTGACAAATGCATTAACCATTAAAAAATGGTTTTTAGAAAGTGCTTTAGAAATAGATATTGAAAAACATTTTGTAGCAGTTTCTACCAATTTAAACATGGTAAAGGACTTTGGAGTTGCCGAAGAAAATATTTTCCCCATGTGGGATTGGGTTGGTGGTCGATTTTCACTTTGGAGTGCGGTTGGTCTTTCCATTTCTTTAGCTGTTGGTTTTGATAACTTCAATCAACTTTTGGTAGGCGCACATCAAATGGATACTCATTTTAAGAACTCTCCTTTTGATAAAAATATTCCTGTTGTTTTAGCGCTCATTAGCATTTGGTATAACAATTTCTTTGAAACAGAAACTGAAGTAATTTTACCATACACTGAATATTTAAAAACCTTAGCGCCCTATTTACAGCAAGCTATTATGGAAAGTAATGGGAAATCTGTTGATAGAAACGGTAATAAAGTTGATTACCAAACAGGAAATATTATTTGGGGAAGTACTGGAACCAATGCGCAACATGCATTTATTCAATTATTGCATCAAGGAACTAAATTAATTCCTGCTGATTTTATAGGGTTTAAAGAATCTTTGTATGGGTTAACGGAACATCATCAAAAATTAATGGCTAATTTTTATGCTCAAATTCAAGCTTTATCAGAAGGTAAAACTAAAGAAGAAGTTCATTTAGATATGAAGGTTAGCGGACAATTTGATCAAATTCAAACCCTAATTCCTTTTAAAGTATTTGAGGGAAATAAACCAAGTAATACCATTTTATTTAACAAACTTACTCCACAAAATTTAGGTATTTTAATTGCTATGTACGAACATAAGATTTTCGTTCAAGGTGTCATTTGGAATATCTATAGCTACGACCAATTTGGAGTGGAATTAGGTAAAGAATTAGCTACTAAAATTTATTCTAAGAATTAATCCAAATTTTATTTTTTAATTACACTTTTTTTAAAATCTTAATTTTTTCTTAATTTTTTCTTAATTTTTTCTTAAAAAAATAAACAATTTTGCATGCGAAAATTGTTCATAACTTCTTGTTTAACAGTGACCAACGATTTCTTTTTTTTTTTAATTTTCGCACAAAGATTAAATTAATAAAAATGATCATTTAAATTAATTAACCCATGAAAAAAATTACTCAACTTATTTTGCTAGTGATGTTCTTTGCAACCACAATTAGCATTGCGCAAACTACAACTTCTACCATTTATGGAGTTGTAAAAGATTCTGGAGGCGAGACAGTTATTGGAGCTAACGTTGCTGTAACTCATGTACCTACTGGAACTAAGTATCATTCAATTTCTAATTCTAGCGGATATTATAATATCCCTGCTGTTAGACCAGGTGGACCCTATTTGGTTCAAGTTTCTTATGTAGGTTTTACTACTTTTGAAGCAAAAGAAATTTATACATCATTAGGAAGTTCAACTGCGATAAATGCAGTTTTAACAGATGATGTAACTTCTTTAAAAGAAGTTGTTATCACAAGTGAAGCCGCTTCTTTTAATAAAGATAAAACTGGAGCTTCTCAACAATTCTCAAAAAGAGAAGTTCAATCTATTCCTATCACAGGAGCTAGAACTATGTCTGCAATTACTAAATACAATCCTAATGGAAATGGTAGTTCTTTTGGGGGCCAAGATTCTCGTTTAAACAATTTTACCGTTGACGGATCTATTTTAAATAATGGTTTTGGATTAGGTGGAGACTCTCAAGCGGGTGGTAGAACAGGTTCTACTTCTATCTCAATAGACGCTATTGAGCAATTACAGGTTAATATCGCTCCATTTGACGTAAGACAAAGTGGTTTTGTTGGAGCAGGTATTAATGCAGTAACCAAAAGTGGCACTAATGATATTGAAGGCTCTGTTTATTCTTCATATAGAGACAACTCTTCTAAATATGTTGGAGACAACGCTGCTGGAACTCCGGTAACTGCAACAAAATTCAAAGAAACTATGAGAGGTTTTAGATTAGGAACACCTATAGTTAAAGACAAACTTTTCTTATTCGTAAATGCTGAAGAATTAACTAAAACAGAACCGGCTACAGACTGGGTTTCTACAGGATCACCTTTAACAGGTATTACCTCTAGAGTTTTATATTCTGATATGCAAACTTTATCTAACTTTATGAAAGATAAGTTTGGTTATACAACTGGACCTTGGGAAGGCTTTGACAGTGAGTCTTATTCTAAAAAATTCTTAGGTCGTTTAGATTGGAATATTAATGATAACCATAAACTAACATTACGTTATGTACATCATGATTCTGAATCAGATTTCTTAATATCTAATTCATCTTCTGCTGGTGCAGGTAATCGTAGAACTTTATTTACTGCCATGTCTTTCCAAAATAGTGGATATACACAACAGGATAATACGCGCTCAGCCGTTCTTGAGTTAAATAGTAAATTAAGCGAAACCTTACATAATAACTTAATTGTTGGTTATGACAAACAAATAGAAGATAGAGGGTATAGAACAGAATTATTTCCAACAATTGATATAAGAAAAGATGGAACAACTTATACCTCAGTTGGGTTTGATCCTTTTACTCCAGGAAACAAATTAAATTACTCTAATTTTCACGTTACTAACAACTTAACAAAGTATATTGGAAAACATACGATTATTGCAGGTGTAAATTTTGAAAAGTTTACTTCTAATAATTTATTCTTCTCTGCATCTAATGGTGTTTATATTTTTAATTCATTACAACAATTTTACGATGCTGCTAATTTTTCATTAACAAGTGGTTATGATCCTACAAAAATAGGAATAACAAATCCTACTTTAGCACCAGCACGTTTTCAGTATAGATATTCTGCTGTAGCAGGTGGAGTAGATCCTTACCAACAATTAAAATCAAATAAAATTGATTTATATCTTCAAGATCAATACATTGTAAATGATAAATTCAAATTTACTGCAGGATTAAGAGTTTCTATGATTGATTTCGAAAACACTGCCTTAGAAAATACTGCTGTAAATTCACGTAGCTTTACAAGAGGAGAAAAATGGAATACTGGTGTTATGCAAAAA
>JAUYUF010000166.1 GCA_030694835.1 Flavobacteriaceae bacterium
GAATAAAGATATCTATATGGTAAAGGAAAATATTAAATGTTTAGGAAGTAATATTACAGAGGAAATAAATAAAACAAGACAGATGGTTGAAGATTCTTCGATATCAAATGTTTGGTTAGACTTATTTGGAGTCTTCAATATAATTATTGGATTAATTTATGGGACAATCCCTGAATTGATTTGTAAAATTATTTAGTCAAAATTATTACCTCCTAAATAATTTAGCAATATAGTTTCTGATATGCTAAAAATAATATTTGTGGAAGGTTCAATATTTGTACTTCATATGAATTTTAGTTTAAACCCCCCACTACATCTCTATACAAAACCAATGAAAAGAAAAAAACAAGAATACAATAACAATCAATTGCTATCGATTAAAAAAATCTCTTTATACAATAATAATTCTTTCAGCTTGATGGGTTGTTGCTTTTTGTGGCTCTAAATAAAAATCGATTCTGCCCATATTAATTCCAGACCAGCCTACTTGGTTTACCAGCATATTTTTATCATCTAAATTTTTAACAAGTGTTGGCTTTGGCAAGAAAGTGTGGGTATGTCCGCCAATAATTAAATCGATATCCTTTGTTTTTGCAGCTAAATTTAAGTCAGAAATGGTTTCGGGCGTTGCTTTATAATAGTATCCAAGATGAGAAAGGCAAATAATTAAATCGCATTTTTCCTCATTTTTAAGGATTCGGGTCATATCCTGGGCAATTTCTAACGGATTGAGATAAACGGTCTCTTTGTACATTTTTTTATCAACCAAACCTTCCAATTTAACCCCTAAACCAAAAACGCCAATTTTTACGCCATCCATTTTAAAAACTTTATACGGTTTTACAAATGAATTTAAAACGGTATTTGAAAAGTCATAATTGGCAGAAAGTAAATCAAATTGAGCATTCGGAATCTGTTTTAACAATCCGTCAATACCATTATCAAACTCATGATTTCCGATTGTTGCGGCATCGTATTGCATCATATTCATCAGTTTAAATTCCAATTCACCGCCAAAATAATTAAAATAAGGCGTTCCCTGAAACATGTCGCCGGCATCTAGCAATAATAAATTTGGATTTTCATTCCGCACCGAATTGATATAAGCGGCTCTTTTGGCAGCGCCACCCAAATTTGGATATCGTGGATGATTGGCATTAAAAGCATCAATATGACTGTGAACATCGTTGGTATGTAAAATGGTGATATGTCTTTTCTGATTTTTTTCTGATGCCAATAATGCTAAATCGCTCATCGTTAATAAAGCGGTTGCAGCAGTAGTTTTGGTAATAAAATCGCGTCTTTTCATCTGTTATTCAGTTTTTATACGACCGTCTAATTGTGTTTGAATACTTGTTGTTTTTGAAAAATAATCGATGATGGCATTTCTAACTTTATAATCGATATCGGTAATTTGAATCGGATTTTTAAAGAAATTCATATTATCGCCACCACCTTGTAAATAATCGGATGTTAAAACATTATAGGTTTTATTTTTATCAAATGATAAATGGTTGATATTTAATTGATAATCATTATTTTTTATCAAAAGATTGAATTGTTTAGAAACCGGATGTGCTTTTTTTTCAACCATCAGAAATTGAACCATTTCAGCAATTTTATCGCCGGTCATTTTAACGACCAACAGTGTATTTTCAAAAGGCATCATTTCAAAAGCGTGACCAACAGTAATATTTCCTTGTTGGATATCAGACCTTAAACCGCCATTGTTAAACAGCGCAAAATCAATTGGTTTACCGGTTCTGCTTAAAAAAACCGGATTTGCTTGTTCGTAGCACATATCAGCCATCAAATTTCCTAAAGAGCTTTCTAAATTTCCATCTTTACGACTAATTGTTGTTGGCGTATAGGAAAGTACGGTATTGATTTCTTTTTCCATTTTTTCTCTGTACGGAGCAATTTCTTGCTCTAAAGTGGTTACTGGAGTTTGATTTTTAATTTCGATTAAACTCGCCTCAACTTTTGATACATAAAGTTTTTGCTCCTTACACGAGAAAACTAAAAATAAAGTTAAAAATATAAGAATGTATTTTTTCATAGTTACAGAACAGATGAATTTAATTAAATTTGTAAATCAACCGTAAATATAAATGATTTTTACAGGACTCAAAAAAAAACGACTTCAAAATGTATTTGAAAAAGCAATTCGAAAAAATATTCAAATTGCTCCACAGATAAAAAATGAACCTATTGAAAAAATAGGAGTTTTGATTGATGAAGAAACCTATTTAAAAAATGATGTAGAGTATTTATTGCAATCTATATTAGGGGTAGATACTAGTGCAATTCAAATTTTTATAATGAGAAAATTTAAGAAGAAAGATTTGCCATCGGATATTCATTTTACTGTTAAAGATTTTGGGTGGGTTGGTGATATTAATAATCAAAATTTACAAAAATTTGTTGATACGCCTTTTGATTTATTTATCAATTTTGATGCTTATAATAATTTGTATATTAAGTACTTGACACTTATTTCAAAAGGAGAATTTAAAGTTGGATATTCAAAAACTGATGATAGATTATATAATTTTATGATTGTTCATAAAGAAGATGATTTAAAAACTTTCATCACCGAATTAAAAAAATATTTAAAAATTTTAAATAAATTATAATGAAAAAATTCTTTGGAACCGGTGTAGCATTAGTTACCCCTTTCAAAAATGACTTATCAATTGATGTTGAAGCTTTAGAAACGTTGGTTAAGTATCAAATAGATAATGGAGTAGATTACTTAGTTGTTTTAGGAACTACAGCAGAATCTGCTACACTTTCTAAAAGTGAAAAAGAATTAGTTAAAGAAACTATCATTAAAG
Source organism: Flavobacteriaceae bacterium (assembly GCA_030694835.1). Taxonomy (GTDB): domain Bacteria; phylum Bacteroidota; class Bacteroidia; order Flavobacteriales; family Flavobacteriaceae; genus JAGXRT01. Next base: position 2,838 of record JAUYUF010000166.1, read on the forward strand.
CTAATAACAACAGATTGCCACTTGTAATTGGTATTGGAGGTAATAATACATTAGCAGTAATTGAAGAAATTAAGAATACTGATTTAATCCATTTTGATGCCATTCTATCCGTTTCTCCATATTACAATAAACCGACTCAAGAAGGAATATATCAGCATTTTAAAGCAATTGCAGCATCTACAGATAAAAAAATAATTCTTTATAATGTACCCGGAAGAACTGCTAAAAATATGGAACCTTCAGTTGTTTTAAGATTAGCTAAAGAATTTAAAAATATTATCGGAATAAAAGAAGCCGCTGGTGATATAGTGCAAGCCATGAAAATTATTCAACATAAACCAAAAGATTTTTTAGTTATATCTGGTGATGATATGATTACATTGCCGATGGTTTTAGCTGGGGGAGCTGGTGTTATAAGTGTAATTGCTCAAGGATTACCAAAAGAATTTTCTAATATGATGCGATTAGGATTAGAAAGAGAAGTTGATGAAGCATTTGATATTCAATATCAAATTATGGATAGCATTGATTTTATTTTTGAAGAAGGAAATCCAGCAGGTATTAAAGCATTATTAGAAAAATTAGGAATTTGTAAAAATACAGTTCGTTTACCATTGGTACCCGCAACGAATGAACTAAATGAAAAAATTAAAATTTTTATTAATCAATTAAATTCATAGATATGTTATCCAAAGAAATTGAAAAAACATTAAATAATCAAGTTAGATTAGAAGCCGAATCTTCTCAAATATATTTGGCCATGGCTTCTTGGGCTGAGGTTAAAGGTTTTGAAGGTGTTGCTAATTTTATGTATGCCCAATCTGATGAAGAGCGTATGCATTCATTAAAGCTTGTTAAATACATTAATGAACGTGGTGGACATGCTGTAATTTCAGATTTAAAACAACCTAAAACCGAGTATGCTTCCATAAAAGAAGTTTTTGAAACACAATTGAAACATGAGATTTTTGTGTCAGAAAGCATCAATGAATTGGTTAGAATTACGTTAGAATCAAAAGATTATGCTACTCATAATTTCTTACAATGGTATGTTGCAGAGCAAATTGAAGAAGAATCAACAGCTAGAACTATTTTAGATAAATTAAACTTAATAGGTGAAGATAAA
>JAUYUF010000175.1 GCA_030694835.1 Flavobacteriaceae bacterium
TACATGCCTACCACTTCTTTTTCTTTAGCCAGTAAAACCATGGTGTTCCAAGGATCGCAATTTGGAATCTCAGGTTCTGGAAGTTGCACATCAGAGGTTTCTCCAAATAAAGAAACCTGAGCAGAATTCTGATTTTCCTGATAACGACTCCCAAATCGAAGTATTTTTTCAATTGTTGTCTGACCTCTTTCATCAGCTATAAAATATTGCGCTCGATGAGTTCCGGGAAAAGAATCAAATCCACCTGCCAAAACCAAGCCATCGTATACTTTTTTATTGATGGCTCTAGTTTCTACCCGTTTACTCAGGTTAAATACCGATGTAAAAGGGCCATTTTTTTTACGTTCTTCTACAATGGCTTCCACAGCACCTTCACCAACTCCCTTGATAGCACCCATTCCAAAACGAATAGCTCCTTTTTTATTTACCGAAAATTTATAGTACGATTCATTAATATCTGGTCCTAACACAGGAATATTGAGGTGTTTACACTCTTCCATAAAAATAGCAACTTGTTTAAGGTCGCTCATATTATTGGATAATACAGATGCCATGTATTCAGCAGGATAATGTGCTTTTAAATAAGCTGTTTGATAAGCGATATAAGCATAACAAGTAGAGTGCGATTTATTAAATGCATACTCTGCAAAAGCTTCCCAATCTTTCCAAATTTTTTCTAATTGTGTTTCTGGATGGTTACGCGCTTTGCCACCTTCAAAAAATTGAGGTTTCAATTTTTGAAGATCACTCATAATTTTTTTCCCCATTGCTTTACGCAATTTGTCAGCATCACCTCTACTAAATCCTGCTAGCTTTTGAGAAAGTAACATTACCTGTTCCTGATACACTGTTACCCCATAAGTTTCTTTCAGGTACTCTTCCATCTCGGGCACATCGTAACTAATAGGTTCATCACCATGTTTACGTCTGATAAATTGAGGTATATATTCCATAGGACCAGGACGATACAAAGCATTCATCGCAATTAAATCACCAAACTCAGTTGGTTTTAAGGCTTTGAGATGTTTTTGCATTCCGGCAGATTCATATTGAAATATTCCAATAGTATCACCACGTTGAAAAAGTTGATAGGTTGCTTCATCGTCTAACGGAAATTTATCAGGATCCAATTCAATTTTATGAATTGCTTTGATTATTTTGATAGTATCTTTAATTAAAGTCAAGGTTTTTAATCCCAAGAAGTCCATTTTTAACAAACCAGCACTTTCTACCACGCTATTGTCAAACTGTGTTACGAACATATTGTCCGAATCTTTTGCAATAGCAATAGGAATAAGATTGGTAATATTTTCAGGGGTAATAATAACACCACAAGCATGAGTTCCTATATTTCTCAGTGTTCCTTCTAGTTTTCTAGCTTGAATTAAAGTTCTGGATTCTAAATCGTCTCCTTCATAAATATTGAGAAGTTCGTTTACTCGAAGTACTTGGTCTGCAGATAAACTAGCAATTTTTTTCTTGCTCTTTTCATCATCACCAAAGATATCAGCTAATTTGGCATCTGGAACCAATTTAGCTATTCGGTCGGTATCCGGTAGCGGTAAATCTAATACTCTGGCAGTATCTCTAATGGCAGATTTAGCAGCCATTGTTCCGTAAGTAATAATTTGCGCTACTTGATTGGCACCATATTTTTGAATTACATAATCGATAACTCTTTGTCGACCTTCATCATCAAAGTCAATATCAATATCGGGTAAGGAAACACGATCTGGATTCAGGAAACGCTCAAAAAGCAAGTCATATTTAATCGGATCTATATTGGTAATTTTAAGACAATAGGCTACTGCAGAACCAGCTGCAGAGCCTCTTCCTGGTCCGACTGAAACTCCCATTCTCCTAGCTTCCGCTATAAAATCTTGAACGATAAGAAAATAACCAGGATAACCAGTTTTAGTAATTACACTGAGCTCAAAATCCAATCGTTCTTGGATTTCTTCTGTTAATTCAGGATAACGTAGTTCAGCACCTTTATAGGTGAGGTATTTTAAATACGCATTTTCACCCCGTTTTTCATTGTCCGATTCGTCTAATGGATCAATAAATTCAGCTGGAATGCTAAACTTAGGTAATAAAACATCTCGCTGTAAAGAATAGATTTCAATTTTATCAATGACTTCTAGAATGTTGAGAATAGCATTTGGCATATCTGCAAACAAACTTTTCATCTGCTCTTGCGACTTGAAATAGTACTCGTTATTAGAAAGGCCGTAACGGAATCCACGACCTCTACCTATAGGGGTAGAAGCTTTTTCGCCATCTTTTACACACAATAAAATATCATGCGTTTCAGCATCTGATTCATTGATGTAATAGGTGTTATTGGTAGCGACTAACTTAATGTTATATTGCTTAGAAAATCCTTGTAAAACGGTGTTGACATGATCTTCATCTGCTTGTTGATGACGCATCACTTCTAAATAAAAATCATTCCTAAATTGTTCTTTCCACCAAATTAGTGCTTCTTCGGCTTGTGTTTCTCCGATGTTTAGAATTTTAGAAGGGATTTCTCCATAAAGATTTCCGGAAAGCACGATTAAATCTTCTTTATATTGTTCAATAATTGATTTGTCAATTCTAGGAACATAATAAAAACCTTGGGTATAAGCCAATGAAGCCATTTTAACTAAATTGTGATATCCATTTTTATTTTTGGCGAGCAATACAATTTGATAACCGTTGTCTTTATTGCTTTTATCAAGGTGATTTTCACAAACGTTGAATTCACAACCAACAATTGGTTTTAAAATTTGTTTTGGCTTTTCTCCTTCTTCTAATTTTTTATTGTAATCCTCAACCGATTTATTATAAGTCAACACTTCTTTTACAAAACTAAAAACACCCATCATATTGGCCGTATCTGTCATAGCGACTGCAGGCATTTCCATTTGAACAGCGGTATTTACCAAATCTTTTATTGAGGTAGTTGATTGTAAAATAGAAAATTGAGAATGGTTGTGTAAATGGACAAATGGAGCGTGTTCTAAATCTGCTGATTGTTGTTGATGTTTAATCGTTGGAACATCATCAATTTTTAAATTTTTTAAATCTTGACTTGCCTTTTTTAAATTGTGATGGTTTAATCCGATGAGTTGAATTGGAGTAGGGTGTTGCTCTTGAAACTCGTAAAGATAGTCTGCACTTTGTTTTAATTGAGTAGCGTTAAAATGTTCTAATCTAATTAATTCAAGAAAACAACGAGTTGTAGCTTCAACATCGGCAGTTGCATTATGCGCATCTTCAAAAGTTTCATTAAATATATTGGAATATAATTCAGAAAGTGTAGGAAGTTTAAATCGTCCACCTCGACCACCAGATAATTGACATAGACTCGCAGTGCTTTCAGTACACGTATCTAATATGGGTAATTGATTGAGTGGCGTTGGAATCTGTAATCGATGAAATTCACACCCAATTACATTAAGATCAAAATTGACATTGTGTCCTCCAATAAAAGTTGTTTTAGCAACGGCGTTACTGAATTTTTCTAACACTTCTGAAAGAGGAATTCCTTCTATTAAAGCCAAATCAGTTGAAATTCCATGGATATTTTCAGCGTTTAGCGGAATTGTAAAACCATCAGGTTTAATAATATAATCCGCATTTTCGAGTAGATTTCCGAAGGCATCATGTAATTGCCAAGCAATTTGAACACAACGAGGCCAATTTTGAGTATCGGTAATAGGTGCATTCCAATTCTGAGGTAATCCGGTGGTTTCTGTGTCGAAAATTAAATACATATGGCTTCAAAAAACAGCATAAAGGCTTGCGATAAAAATAGCAATAATTGAGCAGACCACCTTTTTGAAGAAGGACTATTTATGAACAAAAAACAAATCAGCTAAAAAGTTGATTTAGAATAATATTAAATAAAGTATTTTATGAAAACAATTTTTCGTAATTTTGCCACCCTAATTAATAACCAAGGTTTCGTACCTTAAAAATTAACATTTATGCCAGTAAAATTAAGATTACAAAGACACGGTAAAAAAGGAAAACCTTTTTACTGGATTGTTGCTGCCGATGCAAGATCAAAAAGAGATGGAAAGTATTTAGAAAAAGTAGGAACTTATAATCCTACTGCTAATCCTGCTGTTATCGAATTAGATATTGATGGTGCTGTAAAATGGTTACAAAATGGTGCTCAGCCAACTGACACTGTGAAAGCTATTTTATCGTACAAAGGTGCTTTATTAAAAAAACATTTAGTAGAAGGAGTTAAAAAAGGTGCTTTAACTGAAGAACAAGCAGAAGCTAAATTTCAAGCTTGGTTACAAGAGAAAGAGGATGCTGTTCAGGCAAAAAAAGACGGATTAGTGAAATCTGCCTCTGATCAAAAAAAGGCTGCTTTTAAAGCAGAAAAAGAAGCAAATGAAAAACGTGTTGCTGCCATTGCAGAAAAAAATGCACCTGTAGTTGAGGAAGTTGTAGAAGAAGTTACAGAAGAAGTTGCTGAAGAACCAGCAGTTGAAGATACTACCTCTGAAGAACCAGCTGCAGAGTAATTTACATTTTGGCGAATGCGTAAAGAAGATAGTTTTTATTTAGGTAAAATCGCCCGAAAACACAGTTTTAAAGGAGAAGTGGTGTTGTATTTAGACACTGATGAACCTGAGCTTTACACAAATTTGGAATCAGTTTTTCTAGCTTTCGGAGCAGAACTGGTTCCATTTTTTATTGAAAAATCATCGCTTCAAAAAGGAAAATACCTCAGGGTAAAATTTGACGATGTCAATTCAGAATTGGAAGCCGATGATATTGTAGGATGTGAAGTTTATTTACCCATTTCTTTCTTACCTCAATTAAAAGGCAATCAGTTTTACTTTCATGAAGTTGTTGGATGGCAAGTGGAAGATATCAACTTTGGTACTGTCGGGACTATAGAACATGTTAATGACTCAACGGCACAACCCTTGTTCGAAATAAAACGTGGAGAACGCATCATATTTATACCAGCCATTGATATTTTTATCAAAAAAATAGATCGAACAAATCAAAAAATTGTTGTAGAAACACCAGCTGGGTTGATTGATTTATAATTGAATTCTCTTCAAAATAGTTAATTTATCGTCTTATGTCGATTCCTTTTCGCTTCAAACAATTTACTATAAATCAAGACCAAACTGCTATGAAAGTTGGAACTGATGGTGTTTTATTGGGCGCATGGGTTCCGATTGAAAATATTCAAAGTGTTTTGGATATCGGATCAGGAACTGGTTTGATTGCTTTGATGTTAGCACAACGAAGTGATGCTGAACAAATCGACGCTTTAGAAATTGAGGATCAAGCTTATGAACAAGCGGTAGAAAATTTTGAAAATAGTGATTGGTCAGATCGATTGTTTTGTTATCACGCTTCTTTACAAGAATTTGTTGATGAAATAGATGACAAATATGATTTGATAGTTTCCAATCCACCTTTTTACACTGATACTTTTGAATCGCCTAATAATCAGCGTTCTTTAGCGCGTTTTGAAGGTGCTTTACCATTTGAAGAATTGATTGAAAGTAGTGCAAAATTATTAACTGAAAATGGTTATATAGCATTGATAATTCCGTTTAAAGAAGAGGGAAAAGTTTTAAAGATTGCAATTAAGAACCAACTATATCTACATAAAATTACAAGAGTAAAAGGGACAGAGAATTCTGAAATCAAACGCAGTTTGATGCTGTTTTCTTTTCAAGAAAATACACCTTTAATTGATGAATTAGTGATAGAAATATCACGACATCAATATACAGATGAATACAAAGAATTGGTAAAAGATTTTTATTTAAAGCTTTAGTTAAGCTTTTCTAACTTATTAGTTCCATAACAAACAAATTCTTTACCAGGCATTTGTAAATCAAAAATAGTTTCTATAGCATTTTCATTGTTGATAATAATAGTCCAACGCGCTTTACCTCCAGGGACGAAATTTTCTATTATTTCTGATTCAAAAACTAATTTTTCTGGAGTTGAAATAGCTTGATTAAAAATATATTGATTCACAAATCCCTCTATATGAAACTGTCTGAAAACAAATAATTTTCGTTGTTTGTCAAAACTAATGAATCCCCAATCTTGATGAACTTCTCCTGTTGGATTTTTTTCTGTAGGTTTAAATACCGATTCATTTTTAACTTCAATATATTGTTGATTCAAAGTAAATTGAAAAGAACTCATAATGGTTGAAGTATTATTAGAAAAACCAGCTCCCGTCCCTTTCCAATTGCCTAATAGATTTTCAAATGGCTGAAATTTATGTTGAGCTTGAAGTTTTATAGTAATAATAGTTAATGCTATAATTAGAATGGATCTTACTTTCATTTTATTTATTTGATTAAATACGTTCTGGATTATATCCTAAATAAAGTACTTTTTTCTCTTTAAAAATGATGCCATATTCTTCTAATTCTTTTAAGATTGGCGTATAAATTTCTTTGGTTATGGGTAGTTGAACCCCCGGCGTGTTTATTTCACCTTTTAAAATTTTTAACGTTGCAATTGCTACTGGAAGACCAACCGTTTTAGCCATAGCGGTATAGGTTTGATCGTCTCCAATGATGCCCATGCTCGACTCAATTTGTTCTTTTTTGCCGTCGAGTACATAACCAAATTTATGCAACATCACAATCATATCTTTATCTTCTGGCTGTAAAGTCCATTTATCTTTCAATATTTTTTCCAAAATTTGAGCAGGAGTGGCATTTTTTAGCGCTACTTTTTTAGTTGAACTGAATAAATCGAGTTCTTCTAATTTTTCCCACATGGTATCATCTTGCTCAATTTTTAAGTAAGAACGCAATTTGATTTCGACTGAATCTGTTGGATGATAAGCTAAAAAAGCATTTATAAAATCGCGGTAACTCATTCTTTCAGAATTTTCTATGATATAAGAATCGTCAGTCATTCCCAATTGCACAAAAACATTCCAAGCTCTTGAAAATCCAACTTTCCGAATAGTTCCTCTATATAAGGTTAAAATATCATCTAATCCATAAATACTTCTATAATTGAGCGAATCTCGGTTAGCTAAACCTTCAAATTTTCCAAATCCTTCAACGTTTAAAATCTCTGTTCTTCTAAATAATTTATGATATGGAATGTATTTGTATTGTCCTTCTTGAATAAATTTTGCACCACCACCTTGTCCAGCTATCACTACGTTTCTAGGATTCCAGGTAAATTTATAATTCCAAGAATTGTTATCACTTTCAGGAGCTACAAGTCCACCGGTAAACGATTCAAAAAGCAACATTTTCCCACCTTGTTCTCTAATTCGATCAATAACTTGCATCGCACTCATATGATCAATTCCAGGATCTAAACCAATTTCATTCATAAAAACCAACCCTTTAGCTACAACTTCATCATTCAAAGCTTGCATTGCTGGTGAAATATAGGAGGCTGTAACTAAATGTTTTCCATGAGCTAAACAATCTTTGGCAACATCCATATGCAAACTTGCTGGTAGCATTGAAATTACAATATCTGAATTTTTAACTGCTTTTATGCGATGTTCATCATTGTGTATATCCAATGAAATAGCAGTGCCATTGGGGTGATTCTTTATTTTATCTTGTGCCTCTTTTAGTGATAAATCAGCTACGATAATATGTAATTTTTCTTCAGAAGATTTATTGAGTAAATAGGAAATAAGTGATGATGATGATTTTCCGGCACCTATTATGAGTATGGTTTTCATTGAAGTAATATTGTAAAAGTTGTAGAAACGAAAATACAAATTACAATTGATAAGAACTCTATAATTAAGTCGTTTTATTTAGATGAATGATGGATTTTGCTTGTTCAAAATCGGTTTCAAAAACCTTGAGTTTATATCCCTCGACAAAAGAAGTTCCTATGATGAGATTTAAGTTTTCATCAATTATAAGACTAGGAATTCCGTAATTTTCTAATTTGAGTTGCGCAATTTGGATTTCATGTATGAAACTAGAAATTAAAACAATTTGCATGGGATTATGTGTATTCTTATTATCCATACTTTTGGTTTCTATCAAATTTAGTGATTTGAAATAAATATTACACCGAATTTACAAGTTCTTTTTTTTACAAATCCAGACAAAAACCCCATTATTATTAAATGTTTTGACAATGGTATAATCATGTATTATTAAATCATATACTTTATCGCTAACATTAAATATATTTGAGTAAAAGATGTATTCATTAGATTCATTAAAACTCGAAAATTGTCTTTGATCCTTATTTA
>JAUYUF010000176.1 GCA_030694835.1 Flavobacteriaceae bacterium
ATGAATTTGCAGTGTTTCTTGAATTTCCTTCTGCTTCTTTTCTAATTTTTACATAAGTTGTCTCTGTATCACTTTTAACAAAATCTAACTTTATTTTTGACGAATATAATTTTTCAACTCCATTATCAACAACAACCTCAAAACCATATCGTTTACGAAGAGATTTTGTATCTGTAAATTGATCATTGCCAATCATTTTAATTTTAAGTGTATCAGAAATTACGTGAGGTAGATCTTGATTTGTAGTATGAAAACCACTGTAAGCTGTATGAGTTGAATATTCAATTCCAGAATAAATTAATCCTAAAATAGACACTAACCATAAACCTAATAGCGTTAGTTTAAGTGTTTTTCCCATTGATTTTGCGCTGTTAGAAATAATTCTGATTCCTAACATAAAAAGGAAAATAAAGGGGATTCCGATAGCTGTAAAAATAAATACGATTAATAACCAAATTGGTAAAGTTGATTTAAAGAAAAAGGGCGGATAATGTGCAAATTCAGATCCAAAACCCAACATTTCAAATGAGCCTAAAGAAAATCCGCCCGCAATTAAACCGATAATAACGGATGTTGCAATAATAATGATTAGGATACCTATAAATTTGCCAATTACCATAAAGATAGTTACAAAAACTTTTCCTAAAGTATCAACGATATCTTGTGCGCCAGACTTCGCCTTGGAGTAATCTGCACCTTTAATTCTTTCGCTAACATCTTTAAATTCTTCTTTTATTTTGCGTTCGATATTACTTAAATTAACAACTTCACCTTTCATTTGTAATTTTTCTGCAGTTGTTTTAGCTTCAGGTAATAAAATCCAAAATATAATGTAAATTAAAAATCCAGTACCTCCAAAAAAAGCAAGAATCAACCATAGAATTCTAATCCAAATCACATCTATTCCAAAATAATGACCTAAACCAGATGCAACACCACCTAAAATTTTGTCATCACCATCTCGGAATAATTTTTTGGAAGTATGCGATGTTTGATAAGGCGTTTTTTTATCATTGAAAAGTTCTTCATCAAAAGCATAATCTTCAGGTTGCCCCATCACTTTGATAATCTCATCAATGTGTTGTTGATTAATTACTTGACGATCTTCTTTTATTTTTTCTGATAGTAGTTCACTAATTCGAGCTTCAATATCAGAAATAATTTCGTCCTTACCATATGGATCGTTGCTTAGTGATGCATTAATAGCATCTAAATATCGTCTTAATTTTTCATATGCTAATTCATCTATATGAAAATAGATTCCTCCTAAATTGATGTTGATAGTCTTATTCATTTTATGTTGATTTTTTGTTAGTGATAAGGGTAACCGCTTCATACAATTTATTCCATGTTTGGTCTAATTCTTTTAAAAATAATTTTCCAGTTTCTGTAAGTCCGTAATACTTTCGAGGTGGTCCAGAAGTTGATTCTTCCCATCTATAGTTGAGCAATCCATCATTTTTTAAACGGGTTAAAAGGGGATAAACAGTACCTTCAACTACAAGCATTTTAGCGTCTTTTAGTTGCGATAAAATCTCATTAGTATAAGCATCTTCATGTTGTAAAACAGATAAGATGCAATATTCTAATACCCCTTTTCGCATTTGCGCTTTTGTGTTTTCAATATTCATTTTGAGAGTTTTTAGACTATTATTTTATAAATTTAATTCTTAAAGGATAGTTATACATTTCTCCTTGTTGTGCTTTTACTGCTGCCAGTATAATTACAATAAATTTAAAAATGGACATGGTTCCGAATAATAAAATTATTCCAAAGATTGAAAACCAACCTCCAAATTCAAATAAATGGTTCATGCGTTCAAAATGATTCATATGTTCCATATGAGTTGCCATATTAAAAATGGTTTTGAAAAATATTGGGAAAAAAGCAATAAAAAGTATCGTATAATACAATAAGAAACTCAAATTGAAATTTACTGCTTCTTTTCCATGATGATCTAAAAATTCGCTTTCTTCTTTCTTTATATTCCATATTATTAAAGGAATTAAAACACTTCCTAATGGAATGAAATACCCCGAGAATGCTGAAAGATGAATTAAAAATGAACTGTTTTTTTCGTTATTTGTTGTCATAATAAATGTATTTCATTATAATCTTATACAAATATATGGATAAAAGATAGTAATATGCAATACAAAGTACTAAATATTAACATTTATTTAACATTTAAATAATTTTTAATAAGCCTGTTTTTTTTAACTATATTGCTTAAAATTTGAACTATATATGGAAGTATCAGCTAAAAACCTTAACCGGTTTTTGATGTTTAAATTACCTTCAGCTTTTTTATGCGGAGTTAGTTTAAAAGAAATAAACAACAAACACGCAATAGTAACAGTAACGCATCGTTGGATTAATAAAAATCCCTTTAATTCAATGTATTTTGCGGTGCAATCAATGGCAGCAGAATTGGCAACTGGTGCATTAATAATAAAAAAAATTAGAGAAAGTAGAAAGCCAATATCAATGTTGGTTACAAATCATACTGGCAGTTTTTCCAAAAAAGCAACTGGTAAAATTACTTTTACATGTATAGATGGTGAATTAATTCAAAAAGCTTTGGATGAGACCATCAAAACAGGTGAAGGTCAAACTATTAAAATGAAATCTATCGGAGTGAACGAAAATGGAGAAGAAGTTTCTTCCTATGAATTTGAATGGAGTGTTAGGTTAAAGTCAAAATAAAAAAAATTCGCTCTTTTTTTATTCTTCTTTTTTGATTTTTGCTACAAATTTGTTGAGTTGCAAACCATATTTTGAATTTTTTACTTGATCAGACATAGAGTTGTTTATGGTGTCTAACAATTTAATATGTGCATTGCTCAATTGATTGAGCGCCAAAAATGGTGCGATTTCATAATCGGCATGTTGTACTGCAAAATTGGTGGTATATAAATAACGGCGTCTCAATAAATCATTGTATTCTTTTTGAACTTTTTCTGCCAATAAGGGATTTTTTGCCTTGGCAGCTTTGAAATTTCTTTCGATAAGTTCCAGTTGCCGATTGTTAAATTGGCCAATCATTTTTTGATGTTCTTCCAGATATTGTTGATTTTTTCCTCCTGCAACTTTAAAAGCAGTGCCAAATCGTTCTAATTTAGTGTTGATTGTAAATTCACCTTTTTCTCCAAAAAATTGAATTTTTTCTGTAGTATTATTGATGGATAGATAAAATATTTCGGGACTTTCTACCATCGTTTTAAGTTCAAAAGTATTAACACCATTTAAATGTGTTGAATCGACAGAAATCAACAAAGAGTCTTGTATTTTTTGCAAATAAACCGTTCCTTTTTTAAGTCCGTCAATGGTGCCTTTTACAATCATTTGATTTTCTTTTTCTGATGAACAAGAAAAAAGTATTGAAAATGTTATAATCGAAATAAAAATCCGTTTCATGTTTTATATTAATTTAATTTACTGCAAATATGTACAATTTATAATTTATATACCAATACTAAGGTGATACAATTCGCATTAATTCTGCGGTTAGCATGGCGCCATAAGTTCCGATAGCATACCCAAAAACCGCTAACAAAACACCAACAGTGGCTAATGATGGATGAAAAGCGGCGGCAACAATAGGTGCAGAGGCGGCTCCGCCTACATTTGCCTGACTTCCAACTGCTAAAAAGAAATATGGTGCTTTTATTAATTTTGCAACTGTAATTAACAATATTGCATGCATCGACATCCAAACAAACCCAATAATTAATAAGCCC
>JAUYUF010000179.1 GCA_030694835.1 Flavobacteriaceae bacterium
TAAGGATATATAACCTTGATTCATTAAATCTAATAATCTGCCTGGAGTAGCTATAAGTACATCAACACCTCTAGATAAAGTTTGTGTTTGTGAGTTTTGATTTACTCCGCCAAAAATCACGGTATTTTTAATGTCGGTAAATTTTCCATAAGTGGAGAAACTTTCGCTAATCTGAATAGCTAACTCGCGAGTTGGAGTTACAATGAGCGCTTTTATTTTACGTGGACCTTTGCTTTCTAATCTTTCAAAATGAATTTTTTGTATAATTGGAATGGCAAATGCAGCAGTTTTTCCGGTTCCGGTTTGAGCACAACCCAAAAGGTCTTTGCCTTTCAATAAAATTGGGATTGCTTGTTCTTGTATTGGTGTTGGGTGGATATATCCTTCAGCTTCTAATGCCTTAAGTATAGGTTGAATAATTTCTAAATCTTTGAACGTCATGTATTTTTTAATAAGTTGCAAAGGTAGGTTAATAGTTTGGATTAACTAGTTATAAGTATTAAATACTTGATATACAGAAAAATAAATTAAATTATATAGTAAAGAGTTTGTGACAAAATATGTAAAAGAATAAATCATTACCAATGGAAATGCTGATTAAAAACTTTGTAAATTTGTGATATGATGAACCCAATCAATATTTTAGAAAAATTTAAGTTGTTTAATGATTATTGGACACCCAAAAAAGTAGGCGAACTCAACGGTCAACAATTGTTATTAGCCAAATTAAAAGGAACTTTTATTTGGCATACCCATGAACAGGAAGATGAATTATTTATCATCATCAAAGGATGTTTGAAAATTGAATTTAGAGATAAAACAGTTTCGTTAAACGAAGGCGAAATGTGTATCATTCCAAAAGGAGTTGAGCATAAACCAATTGCCGATGAAGAAGTTTGGGTGATGCTTTTTGAACCTTTATCGATTAAACATACTGGAAATATTGAAAGTGAATTAACCGTAAAAATATTTGAAAACATTTAAGAATTAGTAATAAAATATTTTCATTTATTACTTAAAATATATCAGTATAAAATTTTATTCATCTAAAAAATCAATTTCATCTGCTGATTGAAATTCGGATTTTCCAACTCTAACAGTTTCATTTTTGTGGTCAATCCGCCTGCATAACCAACCAAATCGCCCTTACTGCCAATAATTCGATGACAAGGAACGATGATTGAAATGGCATTGGCTCCATTGGCCGAAGCTACAGCTCTAATAGCTTTCTCATTTTTTAATTTTTTGGACAAACCGAGATAAGAGTCGGTTTTTCCATAAGGAATTTCCATCAAAGCATTCCAAACACTTTTCTGAAAATCGGTTCCAATTAACAATAACGGAATACTAAACTCTGTTCTTTTACCTTCAAAATATTGATTGAGTTGATTCTTAGACTCTTCAAGAACACCATCATTTTCTTCTCTATAAACAGCATTTAATCCGTTCTGAATCCTTTGATCGATAGAATCCCGCATCTTTCGGTAACGCCAATCAGCTATGCAAAGTTGATTGTTAAAAGAACCTAGTAAGAGTTCTCCAAAATTAGTTTTAAAATAGCTAATATTGATGTTGTTTACTCTCATATTTTATCCAATTAAATATAAAATCCATGCAACTCCTAAACCTAAATAATTTCCTATAATATAGCCCAGTAAACCTAAAGCAATTCCGTAAACAATTATTTCACGATTGTTAATGGCTCTAGCAATAGGTACAATAAATGCAGGTCCGTACAAAGCTGCAGTTGAGCTAATCATTAAAGTATCAACATCCGTTTTGGTAATCCAAGCCAATAAAAAATGGATTAAAATCGTTCCAATAAAAACTGTGCCAACCAATAAATAAATCTCTAAACCATGGGTTAAAAGTGCGTTTAAATCAATTTGTAAACCGATTCCGAAAGAAAATATCAGCAACAAAAAATCGGCAGTTTCAAATTTGTAGGAAATATTTTTGATGCCTGAAAATTGCGCTCCGATGATACTTAAAGTAGTGAGTGAAATTAGAAAAGCAGGAATATTAAAATTGCTAAATAGTAAAAATACTAACCCAAATGAAATTCCAAGAATCAAAATTGATGTTAATAATCCTAAAAATATCATTTTAATATTTTTTGACAAATTTATTTTATCTATAATTTCATTTTCTATTTTTTTATGAAATTTTGTTGGAATATATTTTGGCAGAAATAAAGAAAGTAAAGGTTTTACGATGGTTATGAGTAACAGAAAATAGATTCCGCCTATGGCAATATCTGCTGTGTTTACTAATACGATGGTTTCATTAGGAACTCCTAAAGCAATTCCGATAGCATTTAAATTGGGAGTTCCGCCTACGTACAAACCAACTAACATTCCCATTATATCAATACTTTTTTCGTCAGAAAAACTAAAAAAGAAATAGGTTAAAAAGATGGTAATTAATAAACTTAAAATCCCAAGTAAGAATGATTTTAGTAGTGGTTTTAATAAAACTTTAAATTTATCTAAATTGGAAGCAAGCACAAATAAACTGATAGAAAGTGCAATGCTAATTTCTGTAGTTTGTTTTAAAATTTCTGAGTGAATGGGAACTGCGGTATAGGATAGTATAATTCCGCTGGCATATGCCAAAGCAATTGGGCTAATAAAAGAAACAAATTTTGTCTTTTCAGAAATTTTTAAAATAGCTGGAACAAAAAGTAAAAGAAAAAGTGTAAAAAGAATGTTCATAATTAATTCTTACAATTAAATTATTTTCCTTGCACAACTAAAGCAATTTTTTGGCCGTTCGGACATACAGCCAATCGTGTTATACCTTTTAATTGAAAAGATTTTAATGATGTTGCCTCTTCCCAGTTATTCGTTTTCAAATCAAATAGAAACAAAGCATCTTGGTTTGATATTAATATTTCGCCTGTTGGAGTCCACGTTAAATCTTCTACCTGAAAAGGAATTTCAGCGATGAATTGGATGGCTCCATTTTGTGGATTCAACGAATTGATAGTCCAAATTTTTTCTTTTTTACTTACAAAACTCACCAAATTTTGATTCGGAATTTTGTGTAACGATCTGCCAATATTCTCACTGACTATTTTATGCGTTTTAGAGTTTAAGTTGGAAACTTGTAAAGTGTTTGGTTCTCCCAAAACAAACGAAATGAGCGTATTAGTATCAAACCAAACATGATATCCAATCTTTAAATCAGGAACTAAAATACTTTCTTTTTGAGTTTTTAAATCTAGAGACCACAATAATTGTGTGCCGTTTTCTTCTAATTTGATGTAGGAAACAGCTTCATTTTTGGGTGTTAATATGGGTGAATATTCGCTGGCAGAAGTATTGAGTAACCATTCTTTTTGATTTGTTTTTAAGTTGTATTTAATCAAATCAGTTTGTCCATTTCTGTTGGATGAAAATAAGATTTCATCAGAATTAGGAAGAAAAAACGGCTGACTGTCATAGCCTTCGTTATCTGATATGTTGATGGGATTAGCAATCGAAATTTTTCCATCAACATTGATAAAATCAAATACAAAAATTTCTGTTGAAGTTTGTGCTTGTGTATAAAATCCGAATAGAAAAAAAAGGAGAATAGTGAATGCGTTTTTCATCTGTTTATATTTATTTATTTTTTTTTGACGAATTGGAGTAGATTCTTAAAATAATAAATCCGATAACTCCAGAAATTAGTGATCCGGCTATAATTCCAATTTTAGAAGCATCAATTAAAGCATTATTACCTTGAAAAGCCAAATTAGACACAAAGATTGACATGGTAAATCCGATTCCAGCTAAAAATGAAACGCCCACAATCTGTTTAAAATTAATATCATCTGGAAGTGCTGCA
>JAUYUF010000188.1 GCA_030694835.1 Flavobacteriaceae bacterium
GAAATTATACTTGATAAAAACTTTTCAATTACACATATTGGTTTAATGAATGCTGATAGAAATCATCCTTTTTTATGGAAAGTGTTAGCCAAGCTTTCAGCTGAAAATGAGGCCTTTAAAAATGACTTAGAAATTAAATTAATTGGAAAAGTAGATGAAAGTGTTTTGAGGTCAATTCAAGAATTTGGATTATATCCTAATTTGAATTTAATCAAATATTTACCACATGATGAGGTGCTGAAAAATCAGTTAACTTCTCAAGTTTTATTGCTTTCAATCAATAATGTGCCGGCTGCAAAAGGAATTATAACAGGAAAAGTATTTGAATATCTAGAAGCCAAAAGACCAATTATTGCCATTGCACCAACAGATGGAGATTTAGCTGCTATCTTAGACAAAACTAATGCAGGAAAAGTAATCAATTTTGAAGATGAAATCACTTTAAAATCAGTTATAGAAACTTATTACTACGATTATCAACAAAATAATTTGCAGATTAAGTCTTCCAATTATCAACAATATCACCGAAAAAATTTAACACTTCAATTATCTGAATTGATTAAAAAATGTGTGAAACAGTAATAAATTGGTATTTTTAACCAAAATACTCGAAATCAATAACATGAAATAGCCATGTTTGCAATAGAAAATAATTATTGATATAGAAATTTTAATCAAACTGGCGTATTCCATATGACCTTTAAAAAACAATAAATATCTACAGATGAAAAAAATAGTGACTGTTTTAGGTGCTCGACCTCAATTTGTTAAAGCAGCGGTTTTAAGTAGAATAATCAATAAATACTCAGAAATTGAGGAAGTGATTATTCATACAGGTCAGCATTTTGATGCCAATATGAGTCAAATATTTTTTGATGAAATGGAAATTCCTGCCCCAAAATATAATTTAAACATTCACGGATTGCAACATGGAGCTATGACAGCTCAAATGTTATCAAAAATTGAAGAAATTTTATTGATTGAAAAACCCGATGCTTTGGTTGTTTTTGGCGATACAAATTCAACTTTAGCGGGTGCTTTAGCAGCCAAAAAATTGCATTTGAAAGTGATACATATTGAGGCTGGTTTGCGCTCTTTTAATATGAAAATGCCTGAAGAAATCAATCGAATTATCACCGATAGATTATCAGATTTGCTTTTATGTCCAACAGAAACAGCAATTGGAAATTTAGCTAATGAGGGATTTGAAAATTTCCCATCAAAAGTGGTTAAAACGGGTGATATTATGAAAGATGCTGTGAGTTATTACAGCAAAAAATCAGTAGAAAAATCAACAATTATTAAAGATTTAGAATTAGAATCTGATAATTTTGTGTTGGCAACCATTCATCGACAGGAAAATACAGATAGTCTTGAAAATTTAAATTCCATTTTTAAAGGATTGGAAAAAATTGCTAAAGAAACAAAAGTGATATTACCGATTCATCCTAGAACCAGACAAATTTTAGAAAAAAATCAATCCAATTATAATATAACATTGATCGATCCGGTTGGTTATTTTGACATGTTAGAATTGCTAAAACATTGTAAATTAGTGATTACAGATAGTGGTGGATTGCAAAAAGAAGCCTATTTTAATCAAAAATATTGTGTTATCGCCCGAGAGGAAACCGAATGGGTTGAGTTGCTCGAAAATGGTTTAGCTCAAATTGTTGGGAGTGATTCACAAAATCTTGTTGATGCTTTTGATTTTTTTAAACAAAGAACTTTCAATTCAGCTACAGAATTGTATGGAAATAATGTAGGAGAGCAAATTTATGCTGAAATTAAATCATTACTTTATTTTTAAAAAATGGGAATAGTTATAAAACAATCTTTTAAAAATACTTTAATTCTCTTTTTGGGTTTTGCAATTGGTGGAGTTAATGTATTGTTTTTGTTCACGCATTTTCTTGATAAAGATTATTACGGTTTAATAACTTTTTTACTATCTGCAGCCAATATTATTTTACCTTTAATGGTTTTTGGGATGCAGCACACGATTGTTAAATTTTACTCTAGTTATAGAGAAAAAGAGTTGCAAGATGGGTTTCTTACAACCAGTTTATTATTGCCATTATTAGTGATTATACCTATTGGAATTTTCGGAATGTTCACATATGAATATATTGCTGATTTAATTTCTGTTCAAAATCCGATTATCAAAAAATACACTTATTTAATCTTTTTTGTATCCATTTTTATGGGATATTTTGAAGTTTTTTATGCTTGGACTAAAGTGCAATTTCAATCAGTAGTAGGAAATTTTATCAAAGAAGTTTTTGTTCGTTTCATGACTTCCATTTTGTTGATTGCAGTTTATGTTGGTTGGTTAACAAATGAGCAATTTATTTACGCAATTGTTGTTGTTTATTTTTTACAGGTTGTTATCATGTTTTTATACGCCATTACAGTTTATAAACCTAAATTTAAATTAGTAATTCCGTCAAACATAAAGGAAATTCTATCATTTTCAGGTTATATTATTATGGCAGGTTCTGCAGGAACAATATTGCTAGAAATAGACAAATTTATGATTCCGCAGATGAAACAAATTGCAGAAGTCGCTTATTATTCTGTTGGAATTTATATTGCAACGGTCGTTGCATTGCCAACTAGAGCGATGCAGCAAATTATTACTCCAATTACAGCTAAAGAGTTGAATAACAATAATTTTAGCGAGGTTGAAAAGCTCTATAAATCAAGTTCTATTAATTTATTGATTATCGGAGGATTATTGTTTTTACTGATTAATTTGAATTTAGCAGACATGTATTTAATTATCAATAAGCCTGAATTTGCAAACGGTTTTTGGATTGTATTATTTATTTCAATGTCGAAGTTATATGAAATGGCTTTAGGAACAGGAAATGCAATTATTTCTAATTCTACTTTTTATCGCATCTATTTTTATCTCTCATTGGCGATGGCTTTAGCGGTAATATTTTTAAATAAATGGTTGATAGGATTATTAGGAATCGATGGTGCTGCTATTGCAACTTTTTTAGTAGTGTTTATTTTCAATACCATAAAAATATTTTTTGTGCGTCTGAAGTTTAATGTTCAACCTTTCTCAATAAATTCAGTAAAATTAGTATTATTAACAACTGTTTTATTGTTGTTATTTTTAGGTGTTGAATTCACATTTAATCCGTTTTTATCTATTATTTTAAAAAGTGGAATTATCGGAATTCTATATTTTTTGATAGTTTATTTTTGGAAAATTTCTGTAGAATTTAATGGATTTATCAACAAAACCATCAAAACATATTTTTAAATTGATCCAATAAAAAATCCTGCAAAAAGCAGGATTTTTCTTCGATTAATTACTGTAAGATCTTCGTTTTTTTAAAGGCTCCACATTTCTATTTTTATAATTTGTTTCATTGTGGTTGTCTCTATAAGAAACCTCTTTTTTATATTTTATTTCCTTGAAATCTCTTTCAGATTTTTCGTATTTTTTTCTATCATAATTATCTCTTTTAGAACTTTCATATCGTTTGCCATCATGGTTGTCTCTTTTTTCATACACATTTCTATTTCCAACATGATTGTCTCTTTTATTATAATCGTATTGTTTATAAT
>JAUYUF010000195.1 GCA_030694835.1 Flavobacteriaceae bacterium
AATGATTCTTTGGCTTCCATTCCAATTTCTTCGATGGTTTCCAAACAGTCAGAAACAAATGCAGGGGTGATGATTGCTAATTTCTTAATTCCTTTTTTAGCGTAATTATCAATTGTTTCATCAGTATAAGGTTGTATCCATGGATCTTTCCCTAAACGAGATTGAAATGTTGTGGTATAAGTTCCTTCTTTTAATTGTAAATACGCTACTACTAATCTGGTTGTTTCATAACATTGATGTCGGTAGCAAAATTTGTGTGCTTCAGAATGATTTTGGCAACATTCGCCATCAATTTTACAATGCAATTTTGTGATGTCAGATTTTATAATGTGACGTTCAGGAACACCATGATATGAAAAAATTAAATGATCATATTTATAGCCATTTAAACCTTCATTTAGACTATCGCCTAGAACTTTAATATATTCAGGTTTATTATAAAATGCTGAAACATCAACAATATTTATTTGAGGAAAATATTTTTTTCTAACCTCTTCAGCTTTAACTAATATAGTTTCAGTTGTAGCCATAGCAAATTGTGGATACAAAGGCAAAATAAGAACCTCTGTTACTCCTTGTTTAACCAATTCAGAAAGTCCGAAATGAATGCTAGGATTTCCATAACGCATTGCTAATGCAATAGGAATATCAGTTTTGGGAACTATTTTTTCTTTTAATCTATTGGATAAAACAATTAATGGAGAGCCCTCATCCCACCAAACTTTTTGATATGCTGCTGCTGATTTTTTTGGACGTGTATTTAAAATTATGCCTTTTACTAATAATAATCTAGATAAATAAGGAATATCAATAACCCTTTCATCCATTAAAAATTCTCCTAAATATTTTTTGACATCTTTTTTAGTTGGGCTATCTGGCGACCCTAAATTAACTAAAAGAACTCCTTTTTTACTCAATTTTACTTTATTTATGAAGTGAATATTGTTTTGGTGTAATTCCAAATTTTCTTTTATATGCGGCAATAAAATGAGTTGCAGAGCTATATCCAACTTCAACTGCTATTTCATTTATATTAAGTTGATTTTCATCTAATAATTTTCGTGCAAATTCCATTTTATAATTTAATAAATAGGTAAATACAGGTAATCCGTAATATTCTTTAAAACCTTCTTTTAATTTTTTAATATTTAATCCAACTTCTTCGGATAAATCTTCTAAAGATGGTGGATTAATCATGTCATTAATAATTATTTCACGAACTTTTTTAAGTTTTGAAACGTCTGTAGAGTTAGGTACAAAAGGACATTGTTCAATTGTTGGGTCCACAGTATCATTAAAATAGATTGATAATATTTCATATATTTTCCCTCTATAGAATAAAGGTTGAAGTGATTTTTTTATTTTATTATCAATGATTTGCTCTAAATGGGTTGCAATTTCAGCGTTAAAAACTTTTGGAGTAATAATTGGTTGGTTTCCTTTAAAGTTATTGAAAATGGCTATTTCTTCATCATCAACATTAAATATATTATGAAAATGATTGATGTTTATAAGAATTGCTAACATCTCAGAATTTGCTTTAATGTCAAAAAATAAATTAATTGGGGTATCTTTAAAAAAAACCAGATAGGAATTGTAGGCATCAATTTGAACACTACAGTGGGGCATATTAAATGCAACATTGCTACTTCCCTTTAAACTAAAGAAAAATTGAATGTAATTCGGATCAATTTTATAGGTTGATTTTACATTTTCATTAGACTCATTTTTAAGATGTAAAATCAACTTATTATCGTTGTCATTACAAATGAGTTCAGTATTTTTGTCGATATTTTTTGAGTTCATTTTGAGTGAATATAAATGCAAATTAAAGATTAAATTTTTATAAAAATAATGATTTATGTCATAAACAGGCTATTTCCTGATTTAAATCAGGTTTTTTATTATTCGTTATTTATTGTACTTTTGGCGATACATTTAATTAATATCTAATGTTACTTTTGTAACGTATAATAAAAACTTTAAGTACATGTTGCAAGGAATTTCTAACAAAACACTTTACAATGTAGGGTTGAGTTATAAAAAAGCAGATGTTACCACTCGTGGAAACTTTAGTATTTCAAAAGAGGATCAAAAAACTTTATTAGAAACAGCAAAAAAAAGAGGTATTAAAGAGATTTATGTGCTTTCTACCTGTAATAGAACTGAGCTATTTGGTTTAGCAGATCATCCTTTCCAGTTAATTGATTTGTTGTGTAAGTTTTCAAAAGGAACTGTTGAAGAGTTTATAAAAGTGGCTCACATCAACAAAAATAATCATGCAGTAGATCATCTATTTAGAATAGCAACTGGTTTAGAAAGTCAAATTTTAGGTGATTATGAAATAGTTGGCCAGTTAAAAGAAGCTTATTATTTAGCTAAAGAGCTAAATACACTAAATGTTTATCTAGAGCGCATTTTTAATTTAGCACTTCAGGCTAGTAAAGAAGTTAAAAATACTACCGATTTAAGTTCAGGTACTACAACTGTTTCTTATGCTGCAATTCAATATATAAAAGATCATATTGCTGATTTTTCGGATAAAAAAATAGTGCTTTACGGACTTGGTGATATCGGAAAAAATACTGCTAAAAATATTGTAGAATATTTTCAACATAACAATATTACTATTGTTAATAGAACTTTTGAAAAGGCTGCGGATTTTGCTAATAAACATCAATTAAATGTAGCCTCACATGCTGAACTGAATTCAATTATCAATGAAACTGATATTTTGATAGTTGCAACGAGTGCACCACAACCAACAATTACAGAAGAAAGTATTGCAAATCACAAAGAATTATTGATTATAGATTTAGCTATACCAAGAAATGTACAATCTTCTTTAGGTGAAAAAGCTGGTATTACTTTAATTGATGTAGATGAATTGTCAATAGAAACAGATAAAACCATCGAAAAACGTAAACAACAAATTCCGATTGCTGAAGCTATAATTGCAAAATATATGAAAGAATTAAATGAGTGGTTAGCGTTTAGACGTCTTACACCTGCATTAAATTCTCTTAAAAAATCGTTAGAAAATATTCAGCACGAGGTTATTGAACA
>JAUYUF010000201.1 GCA_030694835.1 Flavobacteriaceae bacterium
AGGATAATTGTAATATTTTTCATATTTCTAATGCTTCTTTACTTGATTATTTATAACTCAATTTCACATAAACAGGCAAATGATCTGATGGATATTTAAGGTCTTTTGAATCACTTAAAATGGCATATTTTTTAACCTTTATTTTATTGTTTTTAGAAACAAAAATATAGTCTATTAATTTCGTAACTGGTTCATTATGGGTAAAACCGTTGAATGTGCCAGTTGGACCGAAAGGTTTTTCTTCAGAGACATCTCTACAATCATTCATTTCTTTTTTTAGATTTATAATTCTTTCAGTAATTGGTTCAGAATTAAAATCACCCATGAATATAACCGGATAATTTTTAGTATTTATGGCTGCTATTTTAGAAAGAATTAATTGAATTCCTTTAGTTCGAGCTTCTTCACCTATATGATCCAAATGTGTATTGAAAACCCAAATCATATTTTTTGTTATTTTGTCTTTCAACAAAACATAGGTACAAACTCTGTTATAAGCTGCGTCCCAACCTTTTGAAATTTCATTAGGCGTTTCAGAAAGCCAAAAAGTAGCTGTTTCTTTGACAATAAATCGGTCTTTTTTATAATAAATATTTGAAGATTCACCTTTGCCTTCTCCATCTCTTCCAACGCCATCCTGATTGTATTGAGGTAGTATTGTCGACATTTCAAAAACCTGATTTGGAGTTGCTTCCTGAACTCCAAAAATATCTGGCTCATAAAATTGTATTTGAGAAGTCATATATTCCTTACGAAATGGCCAAGCATTATCACCATCAACTGCAACATTCAAACGAATGTTGTATGTCATTACAGTAAAAGTTTGGGTATATGAGTTTGAACTCAATCCAATAAATATTAATAAAATAACTAATTTTTTCATTCTAATTGTTAGATGTTGGTTGTTGGTATATTCTAACATAGTCTATTAACATTTCAGAAGGGAAAATTGCATCATCAATATCACCACCCCAATTTCCACCAATGGCAAGATTTAAGATTAAATAATACGGTTTTTCAAAAGGCCATCCTTCGTTAGTAGTCTCCTTTCCGTTTTCCCCTTTTATAGCTTCGTAAAACAATTTATTATCTATAAAAAAACGAATGCTTTCGGGTGTCCATTCAATTCCATATAAGTGAAAATCATTATAAACGTCAGGTAATTTTTCAAAATGAGTATATTGATTTTTTTTCCAAAAATTGTACAGTTCAGTATGAAGTGATGTGTGTACAACATTTGGGTCTTTACCCACGTGTTCCATAATATCTATTTCACCACAAAGTGGCCAAACTTCTTTTTTTTCACGAAGACTTTCAGGTAACATCCAAATAGCTGGCCAAGTTCCTTTTCCTTTGGGTAATTTTGCCATCACTTCAATTTTTCCGTGTTGGATTAAAAATCGTTCGTATGTTGTTAATCTGGCAGAAGTATAGTTCGAATTTTTATATTCTTTTTTTAAAGCTACAATATGTAATTTTCCTTCTTTTACATAAGAGTTTTCGAGAGAGTTCTCTAAATAATATTGTTTTTCGTTGTTTCCCCATCCGTGACCTCCAATATCATAATTCCATTTTGTTTTATCTGGCAACCCAGTATATTCAAATTCATCTGACCAAATTAGATTATAATTTTTATAAATATTTGCTCTTTTTATTGCTGTTTCTAATAATAGTTCAGGTTCATCTGTTGTAATAAAATCGAAATTATTTGCCAACAACCAATCCATATCAGCAACTTTGTTTACTGTCCATGCATTTAAAGTAATGCCATTTATTTTTGCAATGTCAATCCATTCTCCAAGATTTTGATAATCAGTATAGTAGTAATCCGCACCGCTAATGCCATCTTCTTTTAGTTGAATGGGTGATTTATTACTTTCTAAATATTGTGTTGAAGCTGTAGGGTCTATTTCTATAATTTTTTTCAGGATTTCATAATCAAAGCTTAAATATTCAACCATGTCCTTTGCTTTTAATGATTCAACCAGTTGAACCACTTTAGTTGCAATTAGTTGTCCTCTATCTTTACTTATTTTTGAAGGTTTTATTTCGCAAACTAACCTAGTAGCTGTATTATTTTCAATACCTGCCAATAAATATTCTTTTAATGTTGGAAGTTTTTCTCCATTGGATAATTTAAAAACTGCTAATTTAGAATAATTGGTTTTTTCAATTTCTAAGTTATTGTAGAGTGGGTCGTGGTTTATTATTAGAATCCCATCGGCAGTCATTCTAACATCAAATTCTGAACCTGTACAGTTTAACTGAATTGCTTGCTTAAGTGATGCTATTGAATTTTGAGGAAGATTCAGCTTCTTCCAAGCACCTCTATGAGCTACAACTTTGTTATTTGCAAAATTAATATTCGTTTTTAAAATAGTTTTATTTGAATTACAACCTAATATAAATGTAAAAGATGCTATTAATAAAACCGTGGGTATTTTTTTAAATTTTCGCATTTTAAATACTACATATTTTAAAAGTTGCTTCTGAATTCTCTAAAAAAAACAGAAGCAACAAATAAAAATTAACTCAAATTAATATAAAAAAACATAAATATACTTAGACAGATAAATTCACTATAATTATTATTTAAGCACCCACATTATTTTATTAATCTCATCATAACCTTCATATTGGCTATCTAATGCTTTTATTAAATTATTACGATTAACCGAATTCTCAGAACTTGGATAAGTCCAACGCATAGGAATCCCTGATAAATTACCTGCATTTAAACTAGTTGCTGCATTAATTGGGAAAATTGGGTAGGTATTTCTTCGATACTCAAAAAAGCTAGTTTCTGCTTCCTGCATAAAGTTAAGAATATAGCGTTGCATCCATATTTGCTTCAATTGGTCAGCAGGTGTAGTTTTAAAAGCAGCTTCCCCAACAAAATAAGCATTGATATAAGCCGAATTAATCACTTGCCCTGCATAACTTGATGTAACAGCCATTACATCTGTCAATGCCGCTTTAACTCCATTTTCATAACGAGTTTGAGCACTACCGGTAATCCACCCTTTAATAATAGCTTCAGCAAGAATTAATTCTTGTTCTGCATAAGTCATCATTCTTAATGGTTCGGTAGCATCTTGCATTAAGTAACGTTTGTTAATTAGTGAGTATGCTCCTGCACTATGCCCTAAATTCATTTGTGAATAATTCATCGCAACATCAACACCTACATAAGCTGCCGGATCTGACACTGTCTTTCCTGCAGTTATTTGTGCTGCTGCCGGTTGTGCATAATAAAACAAACGTCTGTCATTATTTAGATTTTTTAAATTATCAACTAACAATGAACTTAAAATAGTTTTTGAAGTAAATAAATCACTTGTTCCAGACAATGGGTGTTTATTTGTTGAAGAATAGCTTAAACCATAAAAACCTGTTGTTGCATCCATTAAGTTACCGCCAGCAACAATTGTTGCAAAACGATTTTTTATATCCAATGAAGCAACTGTTTCTTTTTTACTTAAACTCATCAATACTTTTAGCGCAAAAGCATTGGTTGCTTTACGCCATTTTGCAGGATTACCATTGTATGGTGTTGGATCACCAGTAAATGTAATTCCATTTGCAAAAAATTGGTCAGCTTCTTTTAAATTATTTAAAACACCAATTAAAACAGCTTCTTGAGAATCGTATTTTGGTTTATAAACACCATCTTGTCCTAAGTTTGCCTCAGAAAAAGGGATATCTCCCATTTCCATCGTAAGTTTATAGAACATTAAAGCTGTCGCAAATTTACCAACTCCTTTGTAAGAATTTTCCATAGTGCTTCCAGTAGCATATTCAACCATTTTATCAATATTTGGAAGTATGGTCATATCACCAAAACTACTGCCACCTATTAAATTATATTGAGAAGATAATTGTCCTTCATTTGCATAACCTACATATTTAGGTAAGGCATTGTCTGAAATCATTGCTTTTGCATCTTTACCTCCAAATTTTGTAACTCTTAATACCACATTGGTACATAGCATTGCTGCATTTCCTTCAGTAGTTGCATCTGGATTATCATTCAGATCATCAAAGTTATTGCTGCAACTGCCAACTATCAATAACAAGAACAGAATGCTTCCTGTTGTAATAAGTTTTTTTATTGTTTTCATTTTTTTAAAATTTCTTTGTTAATAAATTAGAAATCGAGTTTCAAGTTAAACCCTAAAAATCTTTGGGATGGATCACTAAAATCATCATTTCCACCATCTGGATCAGAGTATTTGAAATCTTTAGACCATAATAATAAGTTTTGGCCAATTGCAGATACTGAAATGCTTTTAGCATTTAACTTGCTTGAAAAACTTTTAGGCACATTATATGTGATAGACATTTCTCTCATTTTTAGAAATGTAGTGCTGTAAGTATCTACTGGAGATGGAGATCCACCCCATGCAGTACCTTTATGATAACGAGCAATATAATTTTTGTAGGTTACAGGAATATCATTAGGAGCATAAACACGCGTATCCGTAACAATATTGCCATATGTATCAAAACTTACTGCACCCGAAACCACTTTAACACCTTGGCTTATATAGTTGCTTGTCCCAGGTTGTGTGGCATCTAACATTCTTTCTGGAGTTACTGAATCTGGGTGAGACCCTGAAATCCACATATACATTTCAGTTGATGTTTGAGCTAAACCGCCAACTCTTCCGTCAAACGAAACTCCTAAAACCCAATTTTTATATTTTAAACTTGAGCTAAGTCCCCAAATCCAATCTGGATCATAGTTCCCAAACTTTGAACCAAATGTTGAGTATAAAGGTAAACCGTTACTGTGAATGATGTTGCCACTAGGGTCTTTTAAATAATCATTAATAACATAATGGTCAGCTCTTTCTCCAACTTTTACCCAAGGCTGGTCTGTAGAGAATGCAGCATCTAATTTGGTATAATAACGAGCATATTTAGACCAGTTTAAATTCAAATCCCATTGCCAATCTGCGGTCTGTATCGGTGTAAAATCTGCTGCAATTTCAATACCTTTTCTAGTTTGTTCCTCATCAATATTTATATAATTAGAGTTGTAACCAGATGCTGGGCTAATTGAAGTTGATTTTAAGAAATCATACATTCTTTTGTTATAATAAGAAACGTCTAAGGATGCTCTTTTTTTGAAAAACTTCATAGCTGTACCAATTTCAAATGTTGAAGAAGATTCAGCTCGCAAGTCTGTTCCACGAATTGTACCAGGATAAGAAGCTGAGGTTAAAGTTCCCCAAGCATTTGGTGTAATTCCATAAACCATGTTAATATCGTAAATTCCGGCTGGTTTTTTCGCAGTTGTTTGAGATGCACGAATTTTCCAGAATGATAACCAGTCAGTTTTAGGTAATAGTTCTGAAGCTACAAAACTTGCTGAAAAAGATGGGTATAAGTAAGAACGATTGTCTTTTGAAAGTGTTGAAGACCAGTCGTTACGCAAGGTAGTTTCTGCAAAGACAATTCCTTTATAAGAAACACCCAAACGTCCAAATAAACTATTTACTTGTTTTTTATATATTCTTGAATTTACAAGAACCGAAAGCACTGATGCTTTAAGAGAATAAAAAGCAGGTATTGAAAGACCGCCTCTAGTTAAAGCCTCTAAACCTTCATCTTGATTGTATGTAATGGACCCACCCATTAAACCATCTACTGTAAAATCATTTACCTTTTTATTGAATAATAATAATAAATCATTGTTTAAGCTATAACCTCTGCTAATTCCTTGATTGTAAGATCCTTTAACATTTTCCCCCCAGATTTCAGTTCCACCACCAATAACACTTGCGGTACCTGCACCTTGAAATGAGCCTTTAGAAATAGTCACTTCTTGAAGATTACTGTACGTGTCAAATCCAGCGCGGTTTGTAAGTTTTAGCCAAGAATTAAGATCATAACTTAAAGAAAGCATACCATTTAAAATATCTTTATCAGTACTTCTTGTTCTTTCGTTTCTATCAAAGTACGGATTATTAGCACCGCCAGTATAACTGGAGTTTTGTGATTCATTCTTAATTAACCAATAATCTCTATAATCTCTGACATCCCAATCTCCAGCGCCCCAAATAAGCAAGCTATACATAGGGTCATAGGCTCTATAACCGTTAAATCCTAAATTTGGGGAGGTTTGTTTACTGTAAGCCATAGTAGAAGATAAACTAAATTTATCTGCTTTCATTTCACCACCCAAACTAAAAGTATATTTGTTAAATTTAGAGTTTGGATATTGACCTACATTATTAACCTTCGTTGCAGAAACACGGAAACTTCCTGTTTCTCCTTGATGTACGACACTTATATTGTTATTTAAAATATAACCTTGTTGAAGGAAGTTTTTAAAATTGTCTTTCCCTATAGGTAAATAAGGCATTGGCATCAAAGATTTAGAAATAGGATTCCATTGAATAACTTCACGACCATCCATTGGCACACCCCAAGAACCATTTGCGCCTCTATCATAGATATTAGTAGCTGCACTTACAGTACGACCAAATGTAGATTGCAATTCAGGAATCGCCAAATAACCAGCAGTAAACATAGAACCACTGTTAATTGAAACTGATAAACCTCTATTACCGCTTTTTTTTGTTGTAATCATAATAGCACCGCCTTGTCCTCTAAATCCATAAAGAGCCGAGGCTGTTGCTCCTTTAAGTACACTCATAGACTCAATGTCATCTGCAGCTATGTCACGAAGTGTCATGTTCTGATAAGGAACACCATCAATCACCAAAAGAGGGTTTTCACCACGAATTTGAATATCAGGAGCAGCCCCAAATTCAGTACTGTTAAGCACTTTCAAACCTGCTACTTTACCAGTAAGTGAGGTACCCACGTCTACTCCTCTTACAGTTTGAAGAGATTCACCCGCTACTTTTTGAACCGCATAACCAAGCGCTTTTTCCTCTCGTTTTATACCTAAAGCTGTAACAACAACTTCGTCTAATTGTTGTGCTCCTGAGATAAGTTGCACATTAATTTTAGTCCTTCCTTTTATTGATTCCTCAATAGACTTGTACCCTAAAAAACTAAATACTAATGTACCGTTAGACGAGGCCATTATTTCGTAATTCCCATCAAAACCGGTAACTGTACCCTTAGAAGTCCCCTTAATTAAAATAGTAGCTCCAGGAATTGGAGTACTGTTTTCGTCTAGAACTTTACCACTTATTATTTTAGCCTCTTGTGCCTGAATAGAAAGTGTTAAAAAAATAGTCAAAAAACAAAAAATAAGTAATTTTGTAATTTTCATACTAATTTGGTTTTAAATTGATTTATAATATTGTTAAAAAATTGTTTGGTTAGTTCTTTTAAATAAACCCAAAAGAATAATTATATAAATATAAATCATCTTACCCTTAATAAGAATGAAATGTGCCTCAACAAAAAACAGACAAACAATTTAAATTGTTAAAATATTGAAGAATTTTAACAGATTAGCTATGATGTATGAGCTTTTAGTTCTTAAATAATTTTTAATGTTGTTGGAAAAAGTATGATTTTAATACAATTACAATGATTATGATGTGGTAATGTAGTAGTAAATTTAACATATGTTGTATTTCTAAATATCTAAAATGTAACTTACTAAACTCGAATCGTGTGGCAAACCCATTTGTTTTCTTAATCTGTACCGTTTTGTTTCTACACTTCTTACGGTTATGTTCAATAGTGGTGAAATTTCTTTTGAAGTTAAATTTAAACGCAAAAACGCGCAAAAACGCAAATCATTTGGAGTTAAATTTGGATGTGCTTTTTTAATTTTTTCTAAAAAATATTTATCTGCATTATTGAAGGCTTCTTCAAAAACGTCCCAATCTTTTGTATTATTTAAATTCCCGTCAATTAATTTAAGTACGTGTATATTACTTGGTTCAATTTCATTACTTTTTAATTCATTCTTAATACTTTTAAGTACTTCATTTTTATTAATAATACTCATTGTAGAAATTGCTAACTCCCTATTTTTGTTTTCTATATCTTGATTCAACTTTTCATTTTTCATGCGGATAATTAACTGCTCACTTTCTAGTTGCTTATGTCTAAGTTGTTTTTTGTAATATCTTTTATTTGCTTTTTGAATAATTAATAAAATACTTAGAAATAAAAGGATATAAGCTATAAATGCTAAATTAGAAAAATACCATGGTTTTAAAATTTCAAAATTATAACTAACAATATTTTCAGTTAATTTATTTCCAACTTTGGCTCGT
>JAUYUF010000217.1 GCA_030694835.1 Flavobacteriaceae bacterium
TGGCTGCTTTGTTATTTAAATTTTCCAAAAAATTACCTGAGGCAAAAGCAGATGCTACTATAGAAAATGAATCTAAAGCCACGGGAATGATTAGTTTTATCACTGTTGTTTTAATCATAGTTCTATCCATGATTTTTTATCAAAATACAGGAGAAAATGTGGATCATCACAGTAAAATGGGATTATATTTGACATTGATTGGTATGGGAACTTTGGTTTTTGGCTTATTATTTTCCAATGCGAAAGCGAAAAAAAATGCCGAAGGATGGGGTGCTTTTAAATATCCGCAATTAATTTTAGGCATGTTAGCCATCTTTACTTATGTTGGAACTGAAGTTACCATTCAAAGTAATTTAGGAGAATATCTCAAATACATGGATTTTACTCAGTATTTAAGCTTAAACCCCGAAACAACTTATGCAGATTTTAATCAATTGTTATCCGATAAAAAAGTAGATAGTTATTGGGCTGAATTAACACCGATGTTAATTTCGCTTTATTGGGGAAGTTTGATGATTGGTCGTTGGGCAGGTGCTATTGCTGCTTTTAATTTATCATCTTCAACTAAAAAAGTTGCCCTGATTATTGTTCCGTATATCGCGTTTTTGGTAATTTTATCTTCTAATTATATCGCAGGAAATTCAACTGA
Source organism: Flavobacteriaceae bacterium (assembly GCA_030694835.1). Taxonomy (GTDB): domain Bacteria; phylum Bacteroidota; class Bacteroidia; order Flavobacteriales; family Flavobacteriaceae; genus JAGXRT01. The sequence continues at coordinate 650 of JAUYUF010000217.1, forward strand.
AAATATAATTTCATTATTACCTTATGCCGGGGTAATTTTAGTACAAATATTTGGTTTCTGGCTTGGTCAAGACAAACCCGCCAAAACATTGATGATTTTCGGAATTTTAGGCATGCTGGCTATGTTTGTTGGAATGTTTACAACAGGAAGTATTTCTGTTTTTGCATTTGTTAGCGGCGGATTATTTGCTTCTGTTATGTGGCCTGTAATTTTCTCTTTGGCGTTGCAAGGACTTGGAAAATTCACTTCTCAAGGTTCTGCATTCTTAATAATGATGATACTTGGCGGCGCTTTTATTCCGCCTTTACAAGGTAAACTAGCCGATATGTTTAACATAACCGTTTCTTATTGGGTGCCTTTGGTTGGTTTTGGTTATTTAACTTTGTTTGCCATTTTGGTAAAAGGAATCTTAAAAAAACAAAACATCGATGTTGATACTTTAGCAGCAACATCAACCCATTAAAAATTTATAAGAGGATATAAATAAGTAGTTTGAAAAAAACTGAACTTTTAAAATAATACGAACCGTAATTCTGATGAGTTACGGTTTTTTAGTTTACAGTATTGGGGTTTTAATCAAAATGGTTTTTTATATTTGTTTAAAGAGAATCCAAATCAAACGGTTACATAACAAATGATATCCAATAAAAAATATTTTTTATTATTGATTGCTTTCATTTTTCTGACAGGAAATTTGATTTCTCAAGAATTAGCGCCTATTGAAAAATACACTCCCGAATCTTATACCGGAGGAAATCAGAATTGGATGATTTCTCAGGCATCCAATAAATATATTTATGTAGCCAACAATGAAGGACTTTTAGAGTATAATGGAGCAGAGTGGAATATTTATCCATCACCCAATAAAACCATTGTAAGATCGGTAAGTGTTATTGGATCTAAAATTTATACCGGAAGTTATATGGAATTTGGCTTTTGGGAACGCAATAAAAAAGGTGTTTTAGAATACACTTCATTAAGTAAATCGATCGAAAAAAAGATTCAAGATGATGAGCAATTTTGGAAAATCGTTCATTTTGAAGAATGGATTATATTTCAATCGTTAAATAATATTTACCTATACAATACGCTTCAAAAAAAGTTTTCCATTATTCATTATGATGATATCATCACCAAGGTCTTTATTGTTGGAAATGCTGTATATTTTCATGTCATCAACCAAGGGATTTTTAAAATTGAAGAAGGCAAACCAAATCTTTTAATTAAAGCTGATTTATTTAACAATGATTGGGTTACCAATATTTTTGATGATAAAAACGGATTGCTGATCATCACTCAAAAAAATGGATTTTTTAAATATAACAATCAATCTTTTACCAAATGGAAAAATGATTCTGATGCCCTACTTACTGCTACCAGTGTTTATAGCTGTATTCAATTAACAGATCAATCCATCGTTTTGGGAACCATTTCAAAAGGGATTATCCATTTGCAAGAAAATGGGAAGGTTTTAAATCAATTCAATCAAACAAATGGACTTAGCAATAATACGGTTTTATCATTATTTGAAGATGAAGATCAAAATATTTGGGTGGGGTTGGATAATGGCATTAATTGCATCAATATTAAATCGCCTATTCACATTTATGATGATGATAAAGGTGAGCTTGGTACTGTTTATACATCGATGGTTTTTAACAACTTGCTGTATTTGGGAACCAATCAGGGTTTATATTACAAGCATATTGACAAAGTTGAGCCATTTAAATTTATTCAGGGAACTAAAGGTCAGGTATGGAATTTATTTAAAGTTGATAACACTTTATTGTGTGGTCACGATTCCGGAACATTTTCAATTGTAAATGATCAAGTAACCCTTATTTCGCCCATTTTAGGAACTTGGAGTTTTAGAAAAATCGCCGGAAACGAACCCTTAATTTTACAAGGACATTATACCGGATTTAGTGTTTTACATCAAATTGAAGGAAAATGGAAACTTCGCAATAAAATTAAAAACTTTGATACTTCTTCTCGCTTTTTTGAAATAGATGCTCCAAATTCTGTTTGGATGAATCATGAATACAAAGGTGTTTACAAATTACAAATGGATAAAGATTACCAAAAAGTTGTTCATGTTTCAATTGAGAATTCTTTACCTAAAGGCAAAAACTCGAGTATTGCATTGTTCAACAATAAACTTTTATACGCTTATAAAGAAGGCATTTTTTATTATGACAACCCATCAAAAACTTTTGTAAAAGACAAGGAACTCTCTAAAATTTACGAACAAGATGATTATACATCGGGTAAAATGTTTTTAAATGAAACCAATAAATTGTGGCTTTTTACCAAAAACAACATTTATTATCTCTCATCAGGTCAGTTTTCAGAAAAACCGCTGTTGTATAAATTTCCGATTCCATTGGCTTTAAGAAAAGCAATGATCGGTTATGAAAATATCGCTTTGTTTAAAGATCAAATTTATTTGTTGGGAAAAGTAAACGGTTATATTACCTTAGATATTACAAAATCTTTGCAGAAAAAGTATCTTATTCACCTCAATTCAGTCAAATTAAAAAATATCGATGCACCTCCAATTGCTATAGATTTCAGTAAAAATGAAGATTTTAAATACACCGAAAATTCATTTGAAATCAATTTCAGTGTTCCAGAATTTGAAAAACATTTGACCATCAATTATCAATATTTATTAGACGGAATCAATGCACACTGGGTATATTTAGGAGAACAAAACAAAATAAATTTAGACAATTTACCTCATGGTGAGTATGTTTTAAAAATCCGTGCACAAGTTGGCAATCAATTGACCAATAATGTCATTATTTTTCCATTAAAGATTGATAAACCATGGTTTTTATCCGTTAC
>JAUYUF010000219.1 GCA_030694835.1 Flavobacteriaceae bacterium
CCACTTTAAGTTTAACTATTGTTGAAAATGTTAAAAAACACGCTAAAACCGTCGTGGTTACTGGAGGCGAACCATTGATGTGGAATATGGATTTCTTAACATCTGAATTGAAAAATGCTCAAATCAAAACACATATTGAAACATCTGGGGCTTATCCGTTAAGTGGTTCTTGGGATTGGATTTGTTTATCACCTAAAAAAACAAAATTACCTTTATCTCCCATTTATAAAGTTGCCGATGAACTGAAAATAATTATTCAGAATAAACAGGATTTTAAATTTGCCGAAGAACAAGCTGCAAAAGTTACTGAAAAATGCGAGTTATTTTTACAACCCGAATGGAGTAAACGAGAATTGATGACGCCTTTAATTGTTGATTATGTAATGAAAAACCCTCAATGGAAAATTTCTTTACAAACTCATAAATACTTAAATATTCCTTAATTTTCTTGAAGTTTTTGTTGAACAATTTGGTAAATTTTTTCAAATTGTTCTTCTTTGGTCATATCAGAATTATCTATTTCAATAGCATCTGAAGCCACTACTAATGGAGAGTCCTCCCGATTAGAATCAATATAATCTCGCGATTTTACGTTTTCTAAGATCTCTTCGTATGAAACAACATCACCTTTGTTGATTAATTCTTGGAAACGCCTATTGGCCCTTTTATCAGCAGAAGCATTCAAAAATAATTTTAATTCAGCCTTCGGAAAAACTACCGTACCAATATCTCTACCATCCATCACCACTCCTTTTTCTGCACCCATTTTTTGCTGTTGCTCTACCAATTTTTTACGTACTTCAGAAATTGTTGAAACATTACTCACAAAGTTGGAAACTTCTAAGGTTCTAATTTGTTGTTCTACATTTTCATCATTCAAATACATTTCTGCTAACTGTACTTGTGGATTGTAAATAAATTTCAACTCTACTTCATCGAGTTTAGCAATTAACTCATCAACTTTAAAAAAACCATCCCCAATTAAGTTATTTTTCATCGCAAAATAAGTAACTGCACGGTACATTGCTCCCGTATCGACATATATATAATTCAATACCTGTGCTAAATGTTTAGCAATGGTGCTTTTACCTGTTGAAGAAAAGCCATCAATAGCAATCGTAATTTTTTTCAAGCTCTTTTAGTTGTTATTTTAAATACAAATTTAAGCTAAAAGTATGAGTATTGGAAATAGGATGATATTTAGAAAAGGCGTAATTAAGTTTAATTCTATTCATTTTTAATCCGAAACCAGCTGTTAATCCCGCAAATGATCTCGTATTCAGCAAACTAAATTCTTTTGATTTTCGAAAATTATAACCCATTCTTAAATTAAAATTTTTCTCCGGAAAAAGTTCAGCTCCTAATATAAAATGTCTAAAAGCATTGTTTACAAATGAGATACTTTCAACTGTTTCATTCCCATTGATATCTGTTAAAGTATTTGATGGATTGCTTTTAGCTACCTGCCATTGCTGCAAATTATCAATTGTTACATGCCATTTTAACGGAACATTTTCTAGTTTATAGGATGCTCCTACCAGCATTTCAAATGGCAATTTTTCTTTTACTTCATCAAAGGCACTCAATTGATGGCCGAAATTTCTCAGAGACAAGGCTAACGTTAAAGGATTATCGTCCTTGTAATAAATCACCCCAACATCTACAGCTACTGCCAAAGAACTAAATTGTTCTATTTTTGATTGAATCAATTTTAAATTAGAGCCGACATAAATATCCGTTTTAGGAAAATTGTAAGCATATCCTACAGACCAACTCAAATCATAGGCCTTAAATATTCCTGTTTCTAAGCCTTCTTCATTGGCAGCAATGAATTTTCCATAATCGACATAGGTTAAATTAGTATGAATCGTTCCAATTCTTCTATCAATATAATGTGCATACGAAGTTGAATAATAATTAATATCAGTTAAAAAATTCAGAAAATTGAAATTAATTTGACCGCTCATATCCCCATTTATTGTGGACGGATTCCAAATTGGTTGGTTAATATCATTTATCAAAGTGATATTTTTTCCTCCCAAAGCAGTTTGATTTGCAGAAGTGGAAACATTTAGAAAATTAAATACTGATTCGCCACCAATCTGAGCAAAAACCACTAATCCTTTTAATAAAAAAATGTAAATTATTTTTCTCATAATAGAATACAAAGTAAGCAGTTTTTATTTATTATTGGCAATCATTGTGTTATTTTGAATAAAAAAACCACGCCTGAGCGTGGTTTTAAATTTTATTTATGATATTCTTTAGTATAGCGCTTTAATTATTCCATTTTAAGAACAACTATTTCACTTCTTCTATTAAGTTGATGCTCTTCTTCAGTACAATTGGCTTGATCTACACAATTATTAACTAAAACTGTTTCACCATAACCTAAACCATTAATTCTACTAGCACTAATTCCTTTTTTAAGGACATAATCAATAGTAGATTTAGCACGTCTTTGAGATAATTTATCGTTATAAGCATGACTACCTCTAGAATCTGTAAAGGATTTAACTTCAATTACCATTTCAGGGAATTTATTCATCAATTCTACTAAATTATCTAATACGACTTTAGCATCTTTTCTAATATTTGATTTATCAAAATCAAAATAAACATTAGAAATTTCTACAATACTAATCTCAGGTATTAATTTTATTTCAAACTGTTGAACTAAAGCAAAATCATGAGATGAATTAAAGTTCTTTTCATTAGTTTTATACCCAACTTTTGCTGCTGTAATATTATATTTAGTATCACAGTCTACTTTTGCTAAATTAAACTCACCCTTAGCATCGGTTTTGAAATTTAATTTTTCATTACTTGTTCTATTTAATACTGAAACATCAGTATCAGCCAAAACTAAATTGGTTTTTAAATCTCTAACTGTACCAACTAATGATTGATAACATGGAATTTCTTTTACAAAATAAATATCATCATCTCCCATTCCTCCCATTCTATTGGATGAAACATATCCCTGATTTTTACTTTCATTCATTACAAAAGCAAAATCATCCATACTACTATTAATAGGGCTTCCTAAATTTAGCGGAGCTTTATTTTGGTCTTTAAGACTTACTTTAAATACATCTAAAGCACCCAATCCCCAATGACCATTTGATGAAAAATACAAATTGTCTTTAGTTACAAAAGGAAATAACTCTTTTCCTTCAGTATTGATTGATTTACCTAAATTAACGGGCTTTCCAAAACTTCCATTTGATTGTATATCAACAAAATACAAATCTGTAGATCCAAATCCACCAGGCATGTCTGACGCAAAATATAATTTTTTGCCATCAGCACTCAGTGCAGGATGTCCAACCGAATAATTATCATT
>JAUYUF010000224.1 GCA_030694835.1 Flavobacteriaceae bacterium
GTAAAAACATTACATTAAACGGAACAGCTCCAACTGAAGCTGGTGAAAAAGCGGTTTTTAATGCAACAAACAATGCTCTTTGGATTAACTACACTTCAATAAAAAGTACTGCAAATCCAACTAGAAAAGTTTCAATTCAAATTACAGGAGGTACTGTTCCAGCTGGTTTACAATTAAGTATTGCTGCAGCTGCTTATTCAGGTACTGGAGCTGGAACAACAGGAACATCAGCAGGCACAAAAATACTTACAGGAACTTCTCAAGACTTAATAACTGGAATTGGTAGTGCTTACACCGGTAATGGAGTTTCTAATGGACACAATTTAACATATACCTTAGCGCAAATTGGTTCCTATGCAGATTTAGACTTTAACAGTTCAAATACCTTAACTGTAACATACACTCTATCTGATAATTAAAAATTAGTTCAATAAAAGTTCTAAGAGGCTGTCATATAAGACAGCCTCTTTTTTTATTTCCAATATTTAACACCCCAAACACTGTTTATAAACAACCGTTTCAATAGGTTGAATGACGTTTTTTTAACGATGAATGGTAATTTTATTTATTTTTACTTGTTTTATAAATTATTCTTATTTACATTTATACTTCATGATAGACAATGTAATGTAATGATGATTAAATCATTTATTAAAAGTATCCAATTCTTCCTACTATTCATTAGTCTATATACTCATGCACAAAATTCTAATAGTAATTCACATTCTCTTACGATTCAAATTCCAGAAGTAGCGCTGTTAAATATCTATAATTCCTCCAATAATTCAATAACACTAAATAGCAATTCTGTATCAGAAGCTGGAAAACCACTTATTATTAATGATTTTGATGATAGTATTTGGTTAAATTATTCCTCAATAATAGGCTCTCAAACAAAACCAAGCAGATCTATATCATTACAGATTACTGACGGTTCAGTTCCGGAAGGTTTACAGTTAACTGTTAAAATTAAAAATGATGCAGGTAAGGGAGCAGGAAAAATGGGAGTTCCAACGATTTCAACCCAAATTGTCAAAAATATCCCTGTTAAAATTATTGAACAAATAGGAAGTTCGTATACAGGAGTTGGACCACACAATGGACATAACTTACATTATACCCTTACACAGACTAATATTCCAGAATCATATGCACTATTAAATTATGATCAATCACAATCAATTGCAATTACATATACGCTTTCAGATAATTAATCCCTCAAATTCCTCCCTAAAAAAATCCCTTAGTTGATTAACTAAGGGGTTTTTTGATTTTATCGAATTAACTTTTTGTATTTGATTCGTTTAGGCATTAAATCACCACCTAGGCGTTTCTTTTTATTTTCTTCATAATCGGTAAAAGAACCTTCAAAGAAATACACTTGAGAATCTCCTTCAAAAGCCAAAATATGAGTACAGATACGGTCTAAAAACCAACGATCATGCGAAATGACTACGGCACAACCAGCAAAATTCTCTAGACCTTCTTCTAAAGCACGAAGTGTATTGATATCTAAATCATTGGTTGGCTCATCGAGTAACAATACATTTCCTTCTTCTTTTAGTGTCATTGCTAAATGCAAACGGTTACGCTCACCACCAGAAAGGGTGTTTACTTTTTTGTTTTGATCGCCACCACTAAAATTAAATCTACTTAAATAAGCTCTTGAATTAACCATCTTCCCTCCCATCATCATCAATTCTTGCTCCTCACAGAAATTTTGCCAAATCGATTTTTCCGGATCAATTTTAGAATGTGCTTGATCAACATAAGCAATTTTTACGGTATCACCCACGTTAAATGTACCTTTATCAGCACTTTCTTCTCCCATTATCATTTTGAAAATGGTGGTTTTACCTGCACCATTTGGACCAATTACTCCAACAATTCCGTTTTGTGGAAGATTAAAATTCAACTCTTCATACAGTAATTTATCTCCATAGGCTTTAGAAACACCAATAGCATCAATCACATTTGTACCTAAACGTGGCCCATTTGGAATATACAATTCTAAATTATCTTCTAGTTGTTTTTGATCTTGGCTCAACAGTTTATCATAATTACTCAAACGTGCTTTTTGTTTTGCCTGACGACCTTTTGGCGCCATTCTAACCCACTCCAACTCACGCTCTAATGTTTTACGACGTTTGGAAGCTGTTTTTTCTTCTTGTTCTAATCGTTTAGATTTTTGATCTAACCAAGATGAATAATTCCCTTTCCAAGGAATTCCTTCGCCTCTATCCAATTCTAAAATCCAACCTGCCACATTATCCAAGAAATAACGGTCGTGAGTTACGGCAATTACGGTTCCCGCATATTGTGCCAAGTGATGCTCTAACCAATGAACTGATTCAGCATCTAAATGATTTGTAGGTTCGTCTAATAATAATACATCTGGTTGTTGTAATAACAATCTGCATAAAGCAACTCTTCTGCGCTCGCCACCTGATAGTACTTTAATAGGCGTATCGCCTTCTGGAGTGCGCAAAGCATCCATGGCTATTTCTAATTTAGTATCGATTTCCCAAGCGTTTGAAGCATCAATTTTATCTTGTAATTCGGATTGACGAGCCATTAATTTATCCATTTTATCGGCATCAGAATACACTTCTTCCAAACCAAACATATCGTTGATTTTGTTATATTCGTCTAAAATAGCCATGGTTTCTGCAACTCCTTCACGTACAATATCAATTACCGTTTTGGTTTCAACCAATTCGGTTTCTTGAGATAAATATCCAACGGTATATCCTGGTGCAAAGACCACATTACCTTGGTAATTTTTTTCGATACCCGCAATTATTTTTAGTAAAGTTGATTTACCTGAACCGTTTAAACCTAAAATTCCGATTTTGGCTCCGTAAAAGAAACTCAGATAAATATCTTTTAAAACTTGTTTGTTTGTTGGGTAGATTTTATTCACACCCGACATGGAGAATATTACTTTCTTATCGTCTGACATATCAATTAAAATTTGGGTGCAAATATCGTAAAAATATTTGATGATTTTATCACATCACATAGGTACTTCAATAAACAAAATATCGCATTTTTCTCTAGTGAAAATAGTAAATTTCTCGGTTTCTGATATTCCTATTGCATCTCTAGAAGATAGCAGTTCATTATTAATCATCAATAAACCCTCCACTAAAAGGACAAAAACGCCCCTTTTGATATCTTTGATTTTATAACAGTATTCTTGATTTTTGGTTAAATCAATTCTTGAAATTAAAGCATTTTGATGTATTTTTAAGGATTCCTTACTTTCCTCATTAAAGGAAGTAACAAGAATTTGTAGTTGATTTTCTCTCTGTTCTTTTAGAAACTTTTTTTGATCATATCTTGGCGTAACTTCTTGTTGATTTGGAAGAATCCATATTTGAAATAAACTCAATTCCTCGTTTTGGTTTGCATTTTTTTCTGCATGAATCAATCCTGTACCAGCAGACATTACTTGTACTTCACCCACCTCCAATTTAATCCACTGATTATTCATCGAATCTTTATGATGTAAAGCTCCTTTTAAAGGAATAGTGATAATTTCCATATTATCATGCGGATGTTCTCCAAATCCGGTTCCTCCTTGAATTATATCATCATTTAGTACTCTTAAAGCTCCAAATTGGATTCTTTCAGGATTAAAATAACTAGCAAAACTAAAATAGTGATGTGCATTTAACCAACCATGATTGGCATTTCCTCTTTCAATTGATCTGTATAAAATAGTTTTCATTTACAGTGATACTTCAAATTTATTAACTAGTTCAATTAAATCTTCATTTAAGAATTCATCTGATATTTTATCATTATTAAAATTATCAGAAAATGATGGCAATGAAAAAGTATCAATTATTTCTGCACCTAAAAAAGGAAATCGAACCTTCGCATTATCTAAAACACTTTGAGCTCCTCTAGATCCTGGAGAAGTACTGAGTAATAACATCGGTTTATCTTTCCAAACTTTAACATTAATTCTAGAAACCCAATCCAATAAATTTTTAAACGCTGCAGTATAAGATCCATTATGTTCGGCTAGTGAAATAATAAATCCATCCACTTCTTGTAAAATTTCATCAAAAAAATAGGCTTCTTTAGGAATTCCATTTTCAGTTTCTAAATCAACGCTAAATAAAGGCAATGGAAAATCATTTAAATCAATAATTTGAATTGAAGTATTTTTTAAATGAGAAGCAGCATAAATAGCTAATTTTTTATTGATAGATGTTAAACTATTACTACCACCAAAAACCATTACTTTTTTCATATTATTTTTTTCTTTTGATTTTACTAAAATTACAAAATTTTATGATGAATTCGATTGTATTAGTACAAATAATATTTTAGCTATTACACCACAATTTTGTACTTTAGCATCGCAAATTTATCATCATGGATTTAACCTTTAATAAGAACGAAGATTTTAATAAGCTTCAAGTAACCGAATTAAAAAACAAGTTGCTCAAAGTCTACAAAGGTGGAGGTACAAAGAATATTGAGAAGCACCACGAAAAAGGTAAAATGACCGCTCGTGAACGCATCGATTTTTTACTTGACAAAAACGCTGAATCTCTAGAAATTGGAGCTTTAGTTGGTGACGAAATGTACAAAGAACATGGTGGTTGTCCTTCAGGAGGTGTCATTGTAATCATTGGCTATATTCATGGAAAACAATGTGTAGTAGTAGCTAATGACGCTACCGTAAAAGCGGGAGCTTGGTTTCCAATCACCGCAAAAAAGAATTTAAGAGCTCAAGAAATTTCTATTGAAAATAAATTACCTATTATTTATTTAGTTGATAGTGCCGGTGTTTATTTGCCCATGCAAGATGAAATTTTTCCTGATAGAGAACATTTCGGACGTATTTTTAGAAACAATGCTATTATGAGCAGTATGGGAATAACTCAGATTTCTGCCGTGATGGGAAGTTGTGTTGCAGGCGGAGCTTATCTGCCGATTATGAGCGATGAGGCCATGATCGTTGATAAAACCGGAAGTATTTTTTTAGCAGGAAGTTACCTCGTAAAAGCTGCTATTGGAGAAAGCATTGATAACGAAACTTTAGGCGGAGCTACAACACACTGTGAAATCTCTGGAGTTACAGATTATAAAGCAAAAAACGATAAAGATGCTTTAACTAGAATCAGAAATATTATTTCAAAAATTGGTGATTATGATAAAGCTGGTTACAATAGAGTTAAATCAAAAAATCCAAAAGAAAATCAAGAAGATATCTTCGGAATTTTACCTAAGTTAAGAACTGATCAATACGATATGTATGAAATTATCAATCGATTGGTTGATCATTCTGAGTTCGATGAATACAAAGCTGATTACGGCAAAACACTTATTTGTGCCTATGCTAGAATTGATGGTTGGGCAGTTGGAATTGTAGCTAATCAACGAAAAGTTGTTAAAAATGCTAAAGGTGAAATGCAATTTGGTGGTGTTATTTATTCTGATAGTGCCGATAAAGCAACTCGTTTTATAGCGAATTGTAATCAGAAAAAAATTCCGTTAGTATTTTTACAAGATGTTACTGGTTTTATGGTAGGCAGCAAAAGTGAACATGGAGGAATCATCAAAGATGGTGCTAAAATGGTGAATGCAGTGAGTAATTCTGTAGTACCAAAATTGACCATCGTTATAGGAAATTCTTATGGCGCGGGAAATTATGCCATGTGCGGAAAGGCTTATGACCCTCGCTTTATTGTTTCTTGGCCATCAGCTAGAATTGCAGTTATGGGTGGCGCACAAGCTGCAAAAGTATTACTTCAAATAGAAGTAGCATCACTCAAGAAAAAAGGCGAAAAAATAACTCCTGAAAAAGAAACTGAAATTTTACATACAATTGAATCTAGATATGATAAGCAGACCTCCCCATACTATGCTGCTGCACGATTATGGACAGATGCCATTATCAATCCGTTAGAAACCAGAAAATGGATTAGTATGGGTATTGAAGCGGCTAATCATGCACCAATAGAAAAACAGTTTAATTTAGGAATTATTCAAGTTTAATAAATAATTGTTATGAAAGTAAAACTTACCTTACTTGTTCTATTAATATCCTTCACTGGTATTTCTCAAAATGATATCATACAAATAAAACAAGGACAAGCTTATACTAAATTACAATCTTACAAAAGATTATTTGGGGATAAATTTTCAAAAAATGATTCTTTAAATTTTATACTTAAAGGAAAAGACACTCTAGTTCCATTTCCAAAAGATTACGAAAAAACTGCCAATGTTTTAGTATCATATGAACCAAAAGATTCACTTTTTCTAGAAATATATAAGAATATCGTTTATAAAAAATTCCGAAAACCAATAAAAGAGAGTGATAATAAATTAAGAATGAGATATTGGAAAACTGATATCAGAATATATTTTGCAAAATCAGTTGATGCAACAGTAAAAAAGGAATTAAAAAAATTTGCAACCTATTTATCAGAAGAAGTAGATTCATTAAAAATTACATTTGTTAATCATATAGAGAAATCTAATTATGTCGTTTATGGATATAATTCTAAAAATAATTATAAATATGAGGATAGAATTAAAAGTGAAAATAATGACTATTATATTTCTTGGGATACTAACCAAAGAATCTATAATTGTAAACTACAAATTAATGCTGATTCCTTTAAAAATAAAGAAGATTTGGTGATAGAATCAAAAAGAATGTTTCTGGGTTCGTTAGGACACTTTAATTTTACCAGCCAATTACCCAAAGAAAGTTTATTATCTGTACTCTATTTTAAGAATAAATCATTAACACCACAAGATTTAGAAATATTAAAGTATCACTATTCATATGGCATTTGTAAAGGAACTGATCTGGAAACTTTTGAAGAGCAACATGAAATGGCTAAAAAAACATTTTTAGAAACGGGAAGAAATATGATTTTTATTCATCCAAAATCATCTAATAAAAATAAATAAAATTTAAATTATATTACAACAAAGTGACTTATGGGAAGAGCATTTGAATTTAGAAAAGCACGCAAATTTAAACGATGGGCAGCCATGTCCAAAACATTTACACGTATCGGAAAAGATATTGTTATGGCTGTTAAAGAAGGTGGTCCAAGTCCTGAATCTAACGCTCGATTAAGAGCGGTTATTCAAAACTCGAAGGCTGCTAATATGCCTAAAGAAACAGTAGAACGCGCTATAAAAAAAGCCACTGAAAAAGATACTGGCACCTTTAAGGAAGCATTATTTGAAGGTTATGCGCCACATGGAATTGCTATTTTAGTGGAAACCGCTTCTGATAACAATAACCGAACAGTTGCTAATATTAGAAGTTATTTTAACAAATGTAACGGCGCATTAGGAACTTCTGGTTCTGTATCATTTATGTTTGATCACACTTGTAATTTTAGAATTCCAAATGAAGGTTTGCCAATGGATTTAGAAGAATTAGAATTAGAATTAATAGATTCTAATATAGATGAAATATTTGAAGATGAAGATGGAGTTTTAATTTATGCGCCATTTGAGAGTTTTGGTGCTATTCAAAAATATTTAGAAGAAAAAAATATTGAAATTTTATCGTCTGGTTTCGAACGTATTCCTCAAAATACAACTGAACTAACTGAAGATCAAATTACAGATGTTGAAAAATTATTAGAAAAAATTGAAGAAGACGATGATGTGCAAAATGTATATCACACTATGGCTTAAAACAAATTATTAAAGATGATGAATATATGATAGTTGGAAAAAAATCAAGAGTATTAAAAATTAATAATCCGGAAATAGTATGTGTAAATTGTAAAAAAAATAATACTATAACACTTCGTATTTTGGGTGATTATGGTCATTTATTTCAAATTCCGTTTATTTCAAAAGGGAAAAGAGGTGAGTCGAAATGCAGTCATTGCAATCAGGTTTTACCACACCAAGAAATGAATAACGATTTAAAACTGGCTTACTTTGAACTGAAAGAAAATGTAAAAATTCCGATTTGGTTTTTTGCGGGATTAATCACTATAAAAATATTAGTAATCTATAAAATTATCTTTATTAACAACTAAATTTTAGGTTGATTTAATACTAAATCCAATGTTTTTTGACGTTGGATTTTTTTTGTTTCTGTTTCAACAAAATTAGGAGTATAATAAATCGATTTTGGAACTTCATAAGAAGATAAAGCAGTTTTTAATTTTTCTTTTAAAATATTTAAACTAACAGTTGAATATGGTAGAGATTCTATGATTAAAACTACTTTATTTCCCAATAATTCATCAGGTTCAGAAGAAATAAAAAATCTATTATCAATAATTTCAGCTAATTGAAATTCAATTTGTTCGGGAAACAATTTTATGCCTCCACTATTAATTACGTTGTCAAATCGACCCAACCATTTAAATGTAGTTTCATTTTTTAACTCTACTATATCATTGGTTATAATTCTTTCATCACAAATGAGAGGAGCATCAATCACTAAACAACCTCTATTATCTGTTGATATTGAAATCGATGGCAATACTGTAAAAAGAGATTTCTCGACTCCGCTCGAAATGACAACATCAAAGTAATTTAATTTTTGTAGCGCAATATGTGTAATGGTTTCTGTCATGCCGTAAGTAGCAAAAACATCTGTTTTAATATTTTGAATTGATGATTTCAATGAATTTGATATTGCTCCACCACCAACTATAATTGTTTTTATTTTATGTAGATCATCTAGCGATGATACTACTTGCAAAGGAACCATCGCGCAAAATTCATATTTTTTATTGATCTTATTAAGAGGATTTAATTCTGATGTAACAATATCTAAATTCCATCCTAGAACCATTGCCCTAACCAACATCATCTTACCAGCAATATATTTAGGTGACATACATAATAAAGCAGTGGTATTTTCTTTCAAATCAAAATATTCACCTGTTGCTTTAGCGCTGTTGATCATCTGTTCCTTTTTCAAAGCAATTTCTTTTGGAATTCCAGTCGAACCAGAAGTAATAACTTTTAAAAATGGCGATTTATCAAACCAGTTAATTATAAATTGAGACACCTCATCACTCAATATTTTTGAGAAAGAAATAAGTTCATCAGTAGTCTTAAACTGATGACTATTTAATTTAAATTGTGGATGAAGTTTCACTTTCATTTACTTTAATTATCGTCAGAAAACATTCCAAACAATCTTTCACTCCACTGATTCCATTGGTATTTTTTAGCAAAAATCAACAATAAAATTGGGTAAACTACCAATACTGGAAACAGCGCTTCCATATTAACAATGGGCTCTGAAATATCTTTATAAAGTGCCTCCGTTTGAAAAACCATCCAATCTGACGTTACCAAAACCGCAGCAATAATATTATTGGCAGCATGCATTCCGATAGCTAATTCAGCTCCTTCATCCATCAAAGTTGTAATTCCAAACATAAAACCTGTACCGATATAATAAATCATGACAACGCTTCCGAGTTTTTGAACTTCGGGATTGGCGCCATGTAATAATCCAAACCCAACAGAAGTAATCAATAAAGGCATCCAAGCAGAACGAAACAGCAATCCTAATCCTTGCATTAGATAACCTCTAAATAGAAGTTCTTCTAATGTAGTTTGAAAAGGAATAAATAAAAGAGAAATGGCAACTAAGATTAAAAATGGAACTAATTTAAAATTCCACTCATAATTTTCTGGAAACGTATTTATTTGCACTAAAATTGTTCCCACAGCCACAAAACCCCAAACCATAAATCCAAAAAATATTCGTTTCCAATCAATTTTATTTCTTGAGGTAAAAATGGTTTTAATAAAACGTTTATGAATCCATTTTACACAAACAAACAAAGTAATTAATCCAACAAAAAAAGAAAAAATCATCCAAAATAAAAACAAATTGGAATCAATTCCTAAATTCATAAAGTTAGTTTGAGCAGAAAGCATAAATTCATTGATATCGGCAGAATGGGTATATGCTACATAAATTAACGGAATTGTACCTATTTGGATAAAAAAGAAAACAGTAAAAATGGTTAAAATATATTTCCACCATTGATTGTCTCCAGATAATGCTTGTTTAATAAATTGATGCATAAAATTATAAATTTACGTTCCACGAAATTGAATAATCATACTTCAAATATCCATTTTCAACTGTTAAAGGTGACTCAAAATTATTGATAAACAATCCTCCAGTTCCTAGGCCTTGAGGCAAGGAAATTCCTAAATTAAAAGTATATTGAGCAATCGCATTGAGTCCGATATTACTTTCTAATGCAGAAGTTATCCACCAACCAATTTGCTGATTAGCACACAATTGAATCCATTGATTACAGCCTGAAACACCTCCTAATAAACTCGGTTTTAAAATCAAAAATTGAGGTTTTAATATTTCCAATAATTTAATTTTATCTTGATAATTAAAAACTCCTATTAATTCTTCATCTAAAGCGATAGGTATTGGCGATTTTTCGCACAATAGAGCCATAGCTTCCCATTGTTTTGGTTTTATTGGTTGCTCAATTGAATGAATTTGAAATTTAGCTAATTGTTTTAATTTATCTAAAGCATTATCTGCTGTAAATGCTCCATTGGCATCCAATCTAATTTCTATTTTTTCTGATGTGTATTTATCTCTGATGGATTGAAGTATTTTGATTTCCTTTTCAAAATCTAACGCGCCAATTTTGAGTTTAATTGTCTTAAATCCTTTAGCAATTTTTTCTTCAACTTGTTTCAACATAAAATCTTCATCACCCATCCAAATGAGACCATTAATTAGAATTGATGATTTTCCTCTTGTAAATTCTGATGGATATAAATCAAATTTATTGGAGGATCCTAATGAAATGATAGCTTGTTCTATTCCGAATTGAATTGATGGAAATTCAGTTAGTTTATGCAAAACCATAAAGTCATTATTCGATAATGAATCACAAACCCATTGTAATTTTTCTTCATAATCGGGTCTATCATCAATACTTAAGCCTTTAAACATAGCACACTCACCTATTCCAGTTTTCCCTTTATTTTCGATTATTAAAAAATAGGTATCCTTAGTTTGAAGGATTCCTCTAGAAGTTCCTGCTGGTAATTTAAATTGAAGAGTATATTTAATAAATCTTGCTATCACAATTTGTTATTTATTTTAAATCAAATAAATCTTTTTTAATAAAAAATCCCATCATCAATGGGATTTATATTTGAGAAAAAGAACTATGCTTCGATATAGTGTTTTAATTTACTTAAACCAATTTCAAAATCACGTCCTATTTTACTATCTAAACCCATAAAAAAAACAAACACATTTAAAGGACGCTTATAAATACCTCTAAAACCCCACAAAACTTCAGTATGCAAGCCAGAATCATATACTTTAATATAAGAGTCTGAATTTACTTTAATAGGTTTATTAAACCTAAGTTGTGTTTCTATACTTCTATCATGAACAATATTCATAATTTCCTGTTCACCTTCTCCTTCGCTTCTATTTCCCTTCCATGCAGAAATAAATCCTACCTCACCATCAACTCCTGTATATGTTTTTTTAGTTTGATCATCTCCAACCCCCCATGGAGACCACATATCCTGATTTTTTAACATCGATACAAAAGAAAAAACTTCAGGTAATGGTTTTTCTACAATTACACTTCTAAATATTTCATATTTTGTAGGAGCCATTAAATATAACATGGCAAAAACGATTAAAGCAGTACCTATAATTATTAAAAATGTTGTCATAATAAATTTAGTTATGAATTCTTACAAAGTTATACTTTCCCCAATAGGAAGCAATATTAATTCTTTATCAACATCTAAAAATTTCTTTTTAGCTTCGATATGGTCTATTTTAATAAAACCAAAAGTGTCGTAATGATAACCCAAAATTCGATCACATTGAACAAAATCTGATGCATAAATCGCACTTTCAATTCCCATTGTAAAATTATCTCCAATTGGCAAAACGGCTAAATCAAGTTGAGTCTGTATCGGAATTAACTGCATATCCATCGTTAAAGAAGTGTCTCCAGCAATATAAATATTTGCAGCTTTTGCTTCAATTATGAATCCTCCGGGTTGTCCACCATAAGTGCCATCAGGAAAAGAACTTGAATGAACTGCATTTGTAAAAGTTACCTTTCCAAAATCAAAATTCCAACTTCCTCCATGATTCATCGGATGACCACTAAATCCCTTTTGGCCATAATAGGTAACTATTTCATAATTTGAAACAATTGTTGCTCCTGTAATTTTAGCTATTGTTTCTACATCAAGCACATGATCTTGATGAGCGTGCGTAATTAAAATATAATCTGCTTTAATTTTACTTAAATCTATATGTGAAGCCAAGTCATTTCCAGAAATAAAAGGGTCTACAACGATATGTTTCCCTTCAGTTTCAATTAACAAACATGCGTGGCCTAAAAAGGTAATTTTCATCTTAGTTTATTTTTAATTTTTGAATTTTAAATTTACTGAAAATACTTTACAAAAAAAATTAAAGAATTAATCCTATACCAAATAAAATCGCAAATAAAAAGGTACTTAAAGCTAATTTTTTGAGTTCTCCATCTAAATCCTTCGGATTACTATTTTTAACAACAACTATTAAATGCTTTCCTAACGGAATTAAAGCAATTAAAAATAATAATTGAAAAGGGGAATCAAAAAATATTATCGTATAAAGTAAACATAAATAAACTGCTGATTGCAATAAAATTGTATGATATATTTTACCAAATTTATAACCCATTTTTACAACCAATGTGTTTTTTCCTGCCTTTTTATCAGACTCAAAATCACGTAAGTTATTTAAGTTTAAAACTCCCATACTTAAAAATCCGATAGAAGTCGCTGGTAAAAAAATAAACCAATTCAACTCTTTTGTGTATAAAAAATAACTTCCTACAACACTTAACCAACCAAAAAACAAGAGTACAAACAAATCACCTAGACCTATATAACCGTATGCTTTATTTCCAACTGTATATTTAATTGCTGCAACAATACTTGCAATTCCTAATAGAAAAAAAGTAACTGATAACACAAAATTTTCTTTTCCAAAGGCTACATAAATTAATAATACAGCAATTACTAAGGTTAGTAATGCTGTAATTTTTATCGCATTGAGCATCTGTTTTGGAGTTATTTTCCCGCTCTGAATAGTTCTTTTTGGACCTATACGATCATCATTATCAGTTCCTTTAACACCATCTCCGTAATCATTTGCAAAATTGGAAAGAACTTGAAATCCAACAGTAGTAAGTAATGCTAATATTGTAATTTTAAAATTTACAAATTCTTCAGATGCAGCCATAAAAGTACCAACTAAAATTCCTGATATCGATAATGGTAAGGTTCTTATTCGAGCTGCTTCAATCCAATCTTTCATAATATTTTTTAGAAAAATCCCTTATAAAAGGGATTTTTATTTAATTTTTTATTCTTATAATTTATTTGCAGAAACTATCATCTCAGCTTTTTCTAACACTTGAAACTCATTTTCTTTGTTAGCATTTTTAACGCCATCAGTAATCATTGTATTACAAAACGGACAACCAGTTGCTATAATAGTTGAATTAGTTGACAAAGCCTCATCTGTTCTTTCTATAAAAATTTCATTAGTTCCTTTCTCTGCCTCTTTAAACATTTGTGCTCCACCCGCTCCACAACACAATCCGTTAGATTTGCATCTGTTCATTTCTACTAACTCCACTTCCATTTTTTCTAATAGTTCTCTTGGTGCTTCATAAACATCATTAGCTCTACCTAAATAACAAGGATCATGAAAAGTGATGCGCTGACCTTTAAAGGAACCTCCTTCAATTTTAAGTCTTCCATCACTAATTAAAGATTGAAGCAATTCAGTGTGATGAACAACTTCATATTTTCCTCCCAATTGTGGATATTCATTTTTTAAGGTATTATAGCAATGCGGACAAGCAGTTACTATTTTTTTGATGTCATAAGCGTTGAGAATTTCAATATTGGTCATAGCTTGCATTTGAAATAAAAATTCATTTCCTGAACGCTTTGCAGGATCTCCAGAACAACTTTCTTCGGTTCCTAAAACAGCAAATTCAACTTTTGCATTATTGAGTATTTTCACAAAAGCTCTGGTTATTTTTTTTGCTCTATCATCATAACTTCCGGCGCAACCTACCCAAAACAACACTTCTGGTTGTTTCCCTTGAGCCATCATTTCTGCCATTGTTGGTACATTCATGATTGTATATTTTTAATATTTTTGATTGTATTTTTTATTCGTCTTTCCAATTTAATCGATCCATTTGACTGTATTGCCATGGCGCACCATTATTTTCAATATTGGTCATTATTGCATTGAGCTCTTGTGGAGCAGCTGATTGTTCCATCACTAAAAATCTTCTCATATCTATAATAATAGAAAGTGGATCGATATTTACAGGACAAGCCTCTACACAAGCATTACAACTGGTGCAAGCCCATATTTCTTCAGCACTTATATAATCATTTAACAATTGCTTACCGTCATTTTCAAAACTACCTTTTTGGTCGATGATTTTCCCAACTTCTTCTAAACGGTCACGTGTTTTCATCATGATAGCCCGTGGCGATAATTCTTTTCCGGTGATATTAGCCGGACAAACTGAAGTACATCTTCCACATTCTGTACAGGTATAAGCGTTCATGAGTTGAACCCATGTTAAATCAGTTACATCGCTAGCACCAAATTTAGTTGGAACACTATCTTCTGTGGGAATAGCATAAGGGTCTGCATTCGGATCCATCATTAATTTAACTTCATTAGTAACCGACTCTAAATTGTCTAATTGTCCTTTTGGATTTAAGTTAGCAAAATAGGTGTTTGGAAATGCTAATAAAATGTGTAAATGCTTCGAATAATATAAGTAGTTCAGAAATATAAATATTCCTATAACATGTATCCACCAAGCAGTTCTTTCGATAAAATGAAGTGAATCAATAGAAAAATTTGAAAACAATGGCGTAACAAATTGACTGATAGGATTTCCTGAACTCAACTGTTGAAAAGCGGAATCAGTTGCATTCATGATGATGAATAACGACATTAAAACCATCTCAAAATACAGGATATTCAAAGCGTCATTTCTAGGCCACGAAGTCATTTCTTTATTCCAAAAACGAGGAACTCGAACTACCATTCTTCGCATCCAAAAAATGATGACTGAAACAAACACCATAAAGGCTAATATTTCAAAAGAACCTATTAAGAAAGTGTAAAGTGGACCTGCAAATTTAAATATGCGATGGGTTCCTAACAATCCATCGATTAAAATTTCTATCACTTCAATGTTGATGATGATGAATCCGGCGTAGACGATAATATGTAGAATTCCGGAAAGTGGTCTAGTGACCATTTTTGATTGCCCGAAAGCTACTAGAAGCATATTTTTCCATCTTTTATCAGCATTATCAGATCGGTCAATTTCTTTTCCAATTTTAATATTTCTGATAATTTTGCGGATATTTTTTACAAATATGCCTACTCCTACGATTAGTAAAAGTGCAAAAAGTAAATTAGGTATTAAGTGCATTAGTGTAGTTGATTAAGGTTGATTTTCAGTTGTTTTATTTTCAGTAGGTGTAAATTCTTTTGCTTTTTTACCAAAGATGGAAAAATGAACAAAACGCTTTGGATTTTCTTTAACGTCTTTTAATAATTCTTCCATTTCTTTAGAGGCATTTTTAAGATTTTCATACAACTCTTTATCATT
>JAUYUF010000241.1 GCA_030694835.1 Flavobacteriaceae bacterium
AAATACATGTGAAAAGGGGGAATAATATTTTATAAAAAAGAGGGCTAATTAAGCCCTCTTTCATTTAAAACTTTAAGGTAACAGAAGCTAAAAAATGAATTCCAGCTTGGGGAAAATAATAAGGTGTAGTTTCCCACATATACCCATTTGATGTATACTTTTTATCAAATAGATTATTGATTAAAGTGCTAATTTCTGCGCTTTTAAAAAGGTTTGAGAATTGAGTAAAGTTATATTTAATCAGTAAATCTGAAACCATATAATCTTTCATTTTAGAAGCAACTAACTCAGTATTAGTTAAATATTGTTCACTAACAAACTTTGTAAAAAGAGATAACTCCAATTTTTTTGATGCATCGTATTTCAATATATTTCCAGCGACTAAACTTGGAGAGTATGAGATTTCAGTATTTCCAAGATTTATTACATTTCCATTTTCTTCAATAGTAAAATCAATATTTTTATTACTACTTAGGCCAATATTTGGACTCCAACTTAAATGGTCTATTAATTTAAATTGAGCATCAACTTCTAATCCTAATCGAAAACTTTTACCGCTATTAGCTCTAATTGGACTTCCATCATTTTGGTCAATAGCACCAGTTAAAACCAACTGATTGGTATATTGCATATAATAAATATTTGAATTGATAATTGATTTATTTTTTTGATATCTCCAACCTAATTCAAAATCATTTAATTCTTCTGATTTTGGAGGTATAACAGCATATTCATAATCTGTTCTATTAGGTTCTTTATGTGCCTTTGCATATGATAAGTAAAAATTATTTTCTGTATTTAAATAATAAGTAATACCCACTTTTGGATTGAAAAAAGTAAGATTTTCATTTACATCAATCAGCAGAAAGTCAGTGGTTTTGTAATCGACATTCCTAACTTGCAAATCGCCAAAAAGTTGAAGTTTTTCATTTAATTGATAAGTTGCTTTTGTAAAAATATTGAAATCTTTTTTCTTACCATTGTTAAAATAATATGGATGTCTGATTTCACTATTACTTGCATATCTAGCCCAAATTACTTCTCCAAAATGATCGCCATCATATAAATTCCATGCACCTCCAATAATTAGGTTTAGAGTTTCTTTATTATATTTTAATGAGAATGTTGTGCCATAAAAATCATTATCTAACCATTTTCTTCTAACTATATCTGTGCGATTAATGGTTGTTCCGTTTATAGTAATTGGATTTAAGTTATAACTCGAAAATTTTTGATTTTGTTTATATTGCTCATAAAATCCATAACCTTCAGTATAATGAAATGCAATATTTGTACTTAAAAAATCAGTAAAAGTATGATTAATGTGTAGTTGGTAATGGCGTTGCTCATAATCATCTACTTCATTATCGTAATAATCTTTCACATTCCAGTTAGCATCATATATTGCTCCAGCCGAATTGAACTTTCTGTTTAATTTATAGGTTTCAGCATCCACTCCATTCCAAGATTGATAAGTTATTTCATGACCTCCAAAACCAATTCCTTTTATCATGGTTTTATCATTGAAATAAGTTCCAGAAATATAATAAGATGATAAGTCAGATTTCCCTCTATCGATATAACCATCTGATTTAATCTCTGATAAACGACCTGTAAATTCAAAATGATCATTTATAATCCCAGTTTTGGCTATAATAGTGTATTTATGGGTGCCAAATGATCCGAATCCTTTGCTCACTTCAGCATTAGCTTTTTCTGAAATTCCGTCAGTTAATAAATTTAAACTAGCACCAAAAGCTCCTGCGCCATTAGTAGATGTTCCAACTCCTCGTTGCAGTTGAATACTCTGAGTATTGCTAGCAAAATCAGGTAAATCAACCCAATAAGTTCCTTGAGATTCAGAATCGTTATAAGGAATTCCGTTGATGGTAACGTTTACACGAGTTGCATCGCTTCCTCTAACTCTAATTCCGGTATAACCAATTCCTGCGCCAGCATCTGAAGTAGTTACAACATTAGGGAGAAAATTAACTAAAACAGGAATGTCTTGACCTAAATTTCGTTCTTCAATAGCTTCTTTCTTGAAGTTTGATACTGTAAAAGGAGCGTTTTTTGTTGCTCTTGTTGCTTCTACAATAACTTCGTTTAATTTGACCGGTTTAGTAATTGTGTCATTTTGATTTTCAATTTTATCCTGAGCGAAAACTATCAAATTGCTCAAAGACAAAAAAATAATAAATACTTTTTTCATTAGTTTTTTATTGTTTTAATTAAAACGAATAAAAAGGAGGTAAAATTCGACAGTTTTTTTGTTGAAATTCCCTAAACAGCATTACCTGTTCAGGTTCATTGGGTATAATCTCAGCCATTACAGCACCCCTTTTGAGATGTGACAAATTTAACACTATTTTAAATTCTTTATCATACTTTTGCCAAAAATATTTTAATATGTTTATTTTAGAAGGTCCTTATATATCCAATTTTATAGAGCAAACAATTATTGATAATAATTTTCTAGTTATTGATACACCCTTTTTAAAGAGCAGAAAACGCTATAAGGAGTTTAAGTTAATTGCTGAAAATGAAGCTATTCTACAATTAGAAAATAGAAAAGACATCTTGTATTCAAACTCTGAAAATGTTATTGAATGGGTTGAAAAAAATCTACAGAACACACAATATCCCGCTTTTATTAAGCTATTTAAAAATAAAGTAAATTTTAGAGAAGTCATTCAATCACTTTATCCAAGTTTTTATTTTCAAAAGATTGAAATGGGTGATTTAAAAAATATTGATATTCTTTCAATTCCTTTTCCAGTAGTGATTAAACCATCGGTTGGTTTTTTTAGTTTGGGTGTTTATACCATCGAAAATGCTGCTGAATGGTTGCCTACAATTCAGAAATTGGAAGAAGAACTGAAATATATTCAAAGTTTATACCCCGTAGAAGTTGTAAATACTAATACTTTTATCATTGAAAAATATATTGAAGGGAAAGAATATGCTGTAGATTGTTATTTTAATCAGGATGGTGAGCCGGTTATTTTAAATATTTTAGAACATCAATTTTCATCTGCTAAAGATGTAAGCGACCGTTTGTATTTCACATCCAAAAATATTATTGAACATTTACACGATAAAACCTTGTTGTTTTTAAATCGATTAAGTCAACTGACCGGATTGAAAAATTTTCCTTTACATCTTGAAATGCGTGTTACTTCAGATAATGAAATTATTCCGATTGAAGGAAATCCGATGCGTTTTGGAGGATGGTGTACTACCGCTGATTTAGCACCCTATGCTTTTGGTTTTAATCCGTATCAATTGTATCAACATCAACAAAAACCAAATTGGAATCAGATTTTAAATGAGATGAATGATGATTTTTACAGCTTAATTTTGTTGGACAATTCAACTGGATTTAAAACTGAAAATATCGCTGATTTTGATTATAAAAAACTGTTGTCACAATTTGAAAAACCTTTAGAATTAAGAAAAGTTGATGTTAATCAGTTTCCTTTATTCGGATATTTTTATACACAAACTAGTGTTGATAATTTCAATGAATTGACCAATATATTACACCATAATTTATCAGAATTTGTAATTGAAAAAGTAATTTAAGCGTTTCTTATTTCTAGTAGTTGATCAATTATTTTCACTACTTTTTTAAACCGATTGATGGTGTCGCCGGTTAATAAAATATAAGTTCTGTTGTAATCAATCAGTGCTTTTTCAAAGGCGTTGAACATTTCTTGGCGCTGATTTGGATCTGGACGATCTCTTAAATCATCTTTTTCCCATGGAATATCTATTGAAGTAAGAAAATACAAATTATAGGTATTAGCAATAGCGGCTTCTTCTAAAATTGGATCTACAAAATTACCATAATAGGTTTGAGAATAAACCATGGTTTCTAAAATATCGGTATCGCAAATTAAGAGTTTTTCCACTTTTTTTGTAAGTTCATTCTCTAATTGAATCTGCCCGATAGCAATGGGTAATAAATCATGTGGTTCACAGGTTTTTTGTTCCAAATCCCATTTATCTTGTAAATATTCACGTGCAAATTCTGGAACCCATGCTGTTTTATAATGGTTGGCCAACAATTTTGAGAGTGTAGTTTTTCCAGTAGATTCTGGTCCAAACAACACTATTTTTAAGATGTCTGAAGGTTGTTGTTTAAGCTTTTCTTCCATTCGATATAGCCGTAATAAGCAATGATTAAAAATATAACATATTGAATACTTGTTAAAGTATAGCCTTTAAAAAAGTAAAGTGGAACTGAAATAATATCGCCAATAATCCAAAAAATCCAATTTTCTATCTTTTTACGAGCCATCAACCACATTCCTGCGAAGAAAATAGCGGTTGTTAAAGTATCAACATAAGCTGTCCATGTGTTGAATTTATCGTAATAATTATACACAAAAACCACAAATAGAAAAGACCCAATTAGTATTCCTGTTGTAATTAATTTCTCTTGATTTGAAGTTCTTGTAATGGGTGTAAAATGCGTAGCGTCAACTTTACGAGTCCAAATATACCAACCATAAATACTCATCATAAAATAATAAGCGTTAATCATCATATCGCCTAATAATCCCCATTTTAATAATAGGTAAACGAAAATTAGCGTACTGATAATACCTGTTGGATACACTAGTATATTTTCTTTTTTGGCATACCAAACACTCAATAAACCGAATAAAACAGCGACAGCTTCTAAAACAATTTCAATAGTTTTATAGCCAGAATATTGTTCGAAAAGAAAATTAAAAACTTGGTTTATAAGCTCCACGGTCTCCTTTTATAATTTTTAAAATAAATAAACAATGGTCTTCATTTAGAAAAGTTTCGTGCATATTTTCTTGGAGCCATGTCATTACTTCTTGATAATCACCATAAACTTGAGTGCTTAACGGATTTTCTATGGTTGTAAATCCAGAAGATCGTAATTTTTTGATGAAATCTTTAATGGGATTTTCAAAATCTTTGTGTAAAGGATATAAACTAATATCTATAGATACATTCATAGTTATAAATTGTTAAAAAAGTTAAAATCATTTTCAAATGCGGTCCCTATGACAACAACAGTTGCGCCATTTTCAAACGCATCGTTGAGTTGTTTTTTTGTTTTGATACCTCCTCCTACAATTATTGGAAGCAAACAATTAGTTGCAACTAATTCTATCATTTCTGATGGAACCACATTTTGGGCGCCGCTGCCACCATCCAAATAAATAAGTTGATGACCCATCATTTCGCCCGCCAAAGCAGTTGCCATTGCAATTTCTGGTTTATGACGCGGAATAGGTTTTGTATTGCTGATATAAGATGCTGTCGTTTCTCTTCCACTTTCGATAAGAAGATAACTAGTAGATAGAATCTCCAATTGTGTTTGTTTTAATAATGGTGCTGCAACAACTTGATTTCCAATTAAAAACTCAGGATTTCTACCGGAAATTAAGGATAGAAATAAAATTCCATCCGCTTTATCACTTATTTGAATGGCATTTCCAGGAAAAAGTATAACGGGTAATTGTGTGTTATTTTTAACAATTTGAACAAAATCATCTAATACATTTTTAAATAATAAGCTTCCGCCTATAAAAATTAAATTTGCGCTACTTTCATTAACTTTTTGAACTACACTTGGAATAGTTTCCAATGATATTTTATCTGGATCTAATAAAATAGCCAACAATTTTTGATTATTTTTTTTAGCGTTTTGGATATAATTTAAAATGGAATTTCTCTTCATAAATCAGACTGCGTAAACTAAAGTGAAATTTTCTAATTGCTCAAAGTAAATGGAATAAACTTCAAAAAAGTTATCTTTTTTAATCCATCCCCGTGTTTTTCCATCTGATAATTTAAAAGACTCAATTGGTAAGTGATGTTTAAATAGCAATCCTCCATCGGGATGAATTTTATATAATGATTCTTTGGCGCCCCAAACAACTGTGAGTTGCTCAATCATATGATCTTCTTCAATAAAATTAAACTCATTAGCCACAAATTTATTGGCAATTTTTATAATCTTCTCACGGTTCATTTCAATGTCAATTCCAGCTTCATAATCACTTACAATAATAGCTGAAAAAATAAAGGAATGAGTGATGGAAATATGCTTACCATCTTTTAAATGAGGCTTACCATCATCTGTATAAAATAAATCATCATCATTATAACCAACTGATTTCAATAAATGTCGCACACTTAAATATCCTTTTTGATGAATTTCAGAACGCATATTTGAAATTCTATTAACACTATTCGGTGTTAATGAAATTCCTTGATACAATTCATCCAAAGATTCTTCTATTTTCCACACAATCACGGTAGTGTGTTTAGATGACTTTATGGTTTTATATATTGGCATGCCGTTTTCTCAAAGGGATTTTGTAATTTTGCAATAAATTTAATTACAAATATAAGAATATGAGTACAGAAACATCAACGTATGTGAAATATAAGGTGAAAGACATCAGCTTAGCAGCTTGGGGAAGAAAGGAAATTCATTTAGCTGAAGCAGAAATGCCAGGGTTAATGAGTTTACGAAGAGAGTATGGAAGTCAGAAACCTCTTAAAGGTGCTAGAATTGCTGGTTGTTTGCACATGACCATACAAACGGCAGTTTTAATTGAAACTTTGGTTGAACTAGGTGCTGAGGTAACTTGGAGTTCATGTAATATATTTTCAACGCAAGATCATGCAGCAGCAGCAATTGCAGCAGCAGGAATCTCAGTATATGCTTGGAAAGGAATGAATGCTGAAGAGTTTGATTGGTGTATTGAACAAACCTTATTTTTTGGTGAAGAAAGAAATCCATTAAATTTGATTTTAGACGATGGTGGTGATTTAACCAATATGGTTTTTGATTTATTTCCAGAATTAGCTGCTGGAATTAAAGGTTTATCAGAAGAAACAACTACTGGAGTACATCGTTTATATGAACGTATGGAAAACGGAACACTTTTAATGCCTGCTATCAATGTAAATGATTCTGTTACTAAATCAAAATTTGATAATAAATACGGTTGTAAAGAAAGTGCTGTGGATGCAGTAAGAAGAGCAACTGATGTAATGCTAGCTGGAAAAAGAGTTGTTGTTTGTGGTTATGGTGATGTTGGTAAAGGTACAGCTGCCTCATTTAGAGGTGCGGGTTCTATTGTAACTGTTACTGAAATTGATCCAATTTGCGCACTACAAGCAGCTATGGATGGCCATGAAGTTAAAAAATTAGACACTGTAATTGCCAACGCAGATATTATTATTACTACAACCGGAAATAAAGATATTGTAACAGGAGATCATTTTGCCAAAATGAAAGACAAAGCTATTGTTTGTAACATAGGTCATTTTGATAATGAAATTGAT
>JAUYUF010000205.1 GCA_030694835.1 Flavobacteriaceae bacterium
GCACCTCGTTTACACCGAGGGGGTCGGGGGTTCGAACCCCTCATTGCCCACCAAAAATAAAATCCTTCAATTTCTTGGAGGATTTTTTTGATTTTAAAAAATTCTATAATTCTTTATAGGACCACTCGAAAAACTTGATGATATTGGAAAGATAGTCGTTTTAAAAATAAGGAGGTATCCACGTGATAGTAATTATCTGCTGAAACCAAATCCTTTAAATGAACCTGATACAGCATTTTGGTATTAGTTATTCTCTTCCTTGCATCCAAGAAATTTACAAAATAACTCCCCGTTTTACAAAACTCGGAAACCTTATCTCTTATTTGAAAATAAATTTTGAAATCTAAATTATTGTATTAAATTTGCACCATCAGATGAAAGAACAAACTACAAATATGGCTTGTATGATGTGTAAAGAAATTTACGCGAAGGTCATGATTGTATAAACTAGATAAAAAAATATAATTAACGAAGCCTTTGCAATATGCAAAGGCTTTTTTTTTGAATAATAATTAATAAAAATGATAAATAACCAAACCATAGTATGTTGTTGCTTCCAACAAATGTATATGTGCATGATAATCTACATAATGCTATGGTATTACCCAAATTGAAAGATATATAAACTAACAACAGTTTTAAAGTCCCTTCGGTAATACCTAACCAAAGGGACTTTTTTTATTCTTAAATATTTAAAAAAACATAATAAAATGTCAAATTTAACTAAAACAACAAACGCTCTGCATGCAGGGCACGACACAAAATTAACCCAAGGAACGAGAGCTGTTCCAATTTATCAAACTACCTCATATGTATTTAACGATACAGACCATGCTGCCAATTTATTTGGATTAAAAGAATTTGGATTTATTTATACCAGATTAAACAATCCAACCAATGATATTCTTGAAAAAAGATTGGCAGTCATTGAGGGTGGAATTGGTGCAGTAGTTTTTGCATCTGGCACTTCCGCAATTGCTACAACCTTTTTAACCTTATTTAAATCTGGTGATCATATTGTTTCTTCGAGTAGTTTATATGGAGGAACCTATAATTTACTCAATGTAACCTTACCAAGATTAGGTATAGAAAGAAGTTTTGTGAATGCTGATAATGTAGAAAACTTTCAAAATTCAATTCAAGAGAATACCAAAGCTATTTTTATAGAGTCTCTTGGAAATCCAAAATTAGATGTTCTTGATATCGAAGAAATTGCAAAAATTGCAAAAGCAAATAAGATTCCTTTGATTGTTGATAACACAGTTGCTACTCCTGCGCTATTGAATCCTATAAAATATGGAGCCAATATTGTAATTCACTCCTTAACAAAGTTTATTGGAGGTCAAGGAACATCTTTGGGGGGTGTAGTTATTGATGCTGGAACTTTTGATTGGACAAGTGGAAAATTTACAGAATTCACCGAGCCTTCCAAAGGTTATCATGGGCTAAAATACTCGGAAACTTTAGGCGAAACAGCATTTATTGTAAAACTGAGAATAGAAGGTTTAAGAGATTTTGGAGCGGCTCTAAGTCCGTACAATGCCTTTCAAATTATTCAAGGTTTAGAAACTTTGGAAGTTCGAATAAAGAAACATTCGGAAAATGCCTTAAAATTCGCTCAATGGTTACAAACAAAAGATGAGATTTCATGGGTAAACTATCCCGGATTAAAAAGTAGCAGATACCTTGAATTGGCACAGAAATACTTGCCAAGCGGACAAAGTGGTGTGGTTACGTTTGGTTTGAAAGGCGGATTTGAAGCAGCTAAGAAACTGACTGATTCAACAAAAATATTCTCTTTACTTGCAAATATTGGAGATACCAAATCTTTGATAATTCATCCGGCAAGCACTACTCATCAACAACTTACTGAAGAGCAACAATTAACTACAGGAGTAAGCCAAGATTTAATCCGACTATCGGTTGGATTAGAAGATATTGAAGACTTAAAAGAAGATATTAACCAAGCATTAAAACAAATATAACTGTGAGCGATTTAAAATTCGATTTTTTTCTCAATTCAAATGCAATTAATATTATTTGTAAATAGATGATGAATAGATTAATAACCTATAATTTAAAAAAATACACAACATATAGTGGTATCCAATATGAAAATTTGGATACCACTTATCAAGTATTTGGCAAAAAATTACATACTGCTCCAGTAGTTGTAGTTAACCACGCTTTAACAGGAAATTCAGATCTTCTCAGCAAAAAAAAAGGTTGGTGGAATGAGATTGTTGGTAAAAACAAAGTTATTAATACTGACAAATACACTGTTGTTGCCTTTAATATCCACGGAAATGGATATCAAGCAAAGAGCATAAAAAATTACAATGATTTTACGGCAAAAGATATAGCCGCGATATTCAATTTAGTTTTAAATGAAATGGGAGTTACCGAATTATACGCAGTAATAGGCGGGTCACTTGGTGGAGGTATTGCATGGGAAATGGCTGCTTTACAGCCTAGTTTTATAAAATACCTTATTCCTATTGCTTCTGATTGGAAATCTACAGATTGGATTATTGGACATAATTATGTCCAAGATCAACTATTAAAAAATTCAAAAAATCCTTTACAAGATGCTAGAAAAATGGCGATGTTATTTTATAGAACACCTAAGTCTTTCACCCAAAAATTTAATCGAACAAAAACAGCATCTAATAAGCAATTTAATGTAGAGTCTTGGTTAGATCACCATGGAGAAAAACTAAAAAACAGGTTTGATATAAATGCCTATTTAATGATGAATCATTTACTAACTACAGTTGATATAACTACAGAAAAGTTGTCTTTTGAAGAAATAGTTAAACCTATAAAATCTACTATTGTTCAAATAGCTGTGGATAGTGACTTATTTTTTGTAAAAGAGGAAAATATAAAAACAAAATTACTTTTAAATGAACTAAAAATAAAGAACCAATACCGTGAAATAAAATCTATCCACGGACATGATGCCTTTTTAATTGAGCACGAACAACTTACACAATTTTTAAAACCAATTTTCAAATGAGAGAAGAAATGAAAATAATCAAGTTTGGAGGGAAATCCCTAGCCAATGGTCAGGGAATAGAAAACGTTATTTCTATCATTAAAAACAAAATAAATTCAAAAGAGAAGATAATAATTGTTTTATCTGCCAGAGGAAATGCAACAGATTGTTTGGAACTCATTTTGGATAAAGCAAAAAATGGGGAAGATTATGCCGTTGAATGGAAAGCATTTAAAGAATATCAGATAGAACCCAATAAAAATATCGATTACCATAAAGAATTTACCTTATTGGAAAAAACATTTGAAGGGGTAAAATTGGGAGAAGATTATAGTTTAAAAGTAAAAGATTTGGTTTTGGCACAAGGAGAATTATTAGCCGCAAAAATGATTGCTTCTTTATTAAACCAAAATGGAATAAAAAGCAACACCATTGACAGTAGAGATTTCTTAAAAACAAACGATAATTTTGGAAACGCACAAATCATAGATGAGCTTTCCAAAACCAATACTGTGAATTGGTATAATTCTTTTGATGAAGAAACTATTCCAATAGTTACCGGTTTTATTACATCGAATAAAAATAGTCAAACCACCACTTTAGGAAGAAATGGAAGTAATTATTCAGCTTCCTTAATTGCAAAATACTTAAATGCTTCTGAAGTACAGAATTATACACATATAGATGGAATATACACCGCTAATCCAGATCAGGTAAGTGATGCTAAGATAATTGAACAGTTAAATTTTAATGAAGCTAGCGAATTGGCAAGTTTTGGCGCTTCTATCTTACACGCAAAAACGATCATTCCATTAGTAGAAAAGAACATTCCATTGCGCATCTTAAATACCTATAACCCTAATGCCACAGGAACTTTAATTAATAATAAAATAACTGACAAAGAAGTAAAATCTATTTCCGTTCAAAATGAAATAGGATTTATTAATATTGAAGGCAAAGGATTACTTGGAAAGAAAGGGATTGACGTGCGTATATTTTCCACTATGAACCAGAATAAAATAAGTGTTAGTGTCATTTCACAAGGTTCATCAGAAAGAAGTATTGGTTTTATTATCTCAGAGAAGGATATTAAAACAGCTGTTAACGCTTTAAAAATAGAATTTCAAGCCGAAATTCAAACAAAAGACATCAGTTCAATTATTTCAAAAAAAGAAGTTTCTGTTATTACAATTATTGGTCAGAATATTAACAATTTTTCATCCTCATTTAATGCATTAATAAAAAATAATATTGATATATTATTAATTAACAACACATTAAACGGAAATAATATCGGTTTAGTTATCGATAATAAAAATGTAAATAAAGCAATAAATGTTATCCACTCACAGATTTTTGGAATTTCAAAAAACATAAATATTGCCATTTTTGGAAAGGGGACTGTTGGGGGAGCATTAATAAATCAAATCCTTAATTCAAAAAATAAAATACTTAAAAGAAAAGAAATCAATTTAAACATATTTGCCATTGCAGGATCTAAAAAAATTCTTTTAAATAAAGAGGGTATATCTAATAATTGGAAAGAGGAATATGACAAAGCTCCTAATAACAACAAAAGCATTACTGACATTATTGAGTTTGCTCAAAAATATCATTTTGAAAACTTAATTGCAATAGACAATACCGCCAGTACCACTTTTATTGATAATTATATTCCATTAGCAGAAAATGGATTTGATTTAATTTCATCCAATAAAATAGCTAACACACAAAGTTATTTGAGCTACAAAAAATTAAGAGAATCACTTAAAAAGAATAATAAAAATTATTTGTATGAAACCAATGTTGGCGCGGGTTTACCATTGATTGATACGATCAACATATTACATGCATCAGGCGAAAATATTACTCGTATTAAAGGCGTTTTTTCCGGATCTTTAAGTTTTATATTCAATCATTTTTCTGAGTCAGAAAGTTCTTTTAGCGACATATTACAACAAGCCATTGACAAAGGACTCACAGAACCTGATCCAAGAGAAGATTTATGTGGAAATGATGTAGCTCGAAAATTATTGATTTTAGCTAGAGAATTGGATTTACAAAATGAATTTAATGAAATAAAAATACATAATTTAATTCCAACTTTTTTACAAGATGAAAGTGCACAAGATTTTTTATCAAGAATAGAAGAGCTAAATCCTGTTTATCAAAAAATAAAAGAAGACCAGAAGGAAAAACATGTGTTAAGGTATATAGGTGATTTGTCGGGAGATTTACAAAAAAACAAAGGAAGTTTAGAGGTTAAACTTATATCCGTCCCTGAAAAAAGTTCGTTAGGTCAACTTAATAACGCTGATTCTATATTTG
>JAUYUF010000250.1 GCA_030694835.1 Flavobacteriaceae bacterium
TTATAAAAATACGAAGAATTATCGAGTGCAATTATATTATGATATTATGTAAGTGTTAATATCTTATTAAGCTATCTTTATATATGTAAAATACTATTTGTAAACTTGTAATAGTATTAAAATTATAGAATATGATTCACACGTGGTATATAATAGTTAATCCAACTTCAGGGATGGGTAGAGCAAAAAACAATTGGAAAAAAATAAACGCTTTACTTGATAAGTATGAATTAGATTATGAATATAAATTTAGTGAATATAGTAAACATGAAACTGAATTAGTTAAAGAAGCAATAAGGAAAGGATATAGAAAAATTATAAGTATTGGTGGTGATGGAACTTTATTTAATATTTTAAATGGAGTGATGACACAAGAATTTATCAATCCATTAGATATTGAAATTGGAGTTATTCCAATTGGAACAGGTAATGATTGGACACGATCTCATAAAATACCAAGAAATTTTGAAAAGGCAATTCAAATTATAAAAGCTGGTAAAACTGTTAAACAAGATGTGGGTTATATAGAATTATTGAATGAAAATAAATCAGCTTACTTTAATATTTTAGCAGGATCAGGTTTTGTTGGACATGTAGTTCATAAAACTAACAAAATTAAAAAAGTGGGTCCGCTAGCTTTTGCTTTAGGCACACTTTTAAGTTTGGCTGGTCATAAATTAAATACCCTTAAAATTCATATTAATGATGAAATTATTGATACAAAATCTCTGTTAACAATAGTAGGAAATTTAAAATATACTGGAGGTGGAATGCAATTGACTAAAAATCCAAATTCACAAGATGGCTTATTAGATGTTACTATTGCTAAACATATTAATAAACCTACTATTATAGGAAATATTATTAATTTATTTAATGGTAAAATAGTAAATCATAGATTAGTTTCTAATTACAAAACTGATAAACTTAAAATTGAAATAGAAGATAACGGTGATTCATTTGTTATAGCTGATGGAGAAATGTTGGGAAAAGGTGGTTTTCAGGTAGAATTAATTCCACAAGCTATAACTTATATTGTTCCTTAAAAAATTAATAATTTTTATACTTATCAACATCTATAATATTATTAAAATATTTATTTAAAAATTAATAAAAAAAATAGTGGTGATGATATAGTGTTAATATGTTGAATAAGTAATTTTACTACTTCTTTAAAAGCTTAACTTATTAATTTATATTAACAATTTTTAGGAAGTTATTAGACTAGTAAAAGTTTAAAAATCAACTTAAAAAAGTACTTATTAACAAAAAATAAAAAGTATGCCATTTTTTAAATTTTTAATAAGATTTATGTTTTAAAATGTTTAAAAACTAGTTAAAAGTTGTTGATAAATTGAGAGTAAAAACTAATAAAAAAACTTGCTTTATTAAATTTGAATTATGCTTATAAAAAGAATCTTAATAAAACAAAAAAACTTATATTTTATTAATGATATTTTATTAACATTTCAATTATTTTATAATAACTCTAATTATCAATACATTAAATAAAAGCAATTAACAACCTATATTTTTTTTGTTAATAACACTATTATGTACTTTTGTTAATTAAAATTTAAAGGATAATATGAAAATAGCAATAGGTAATGATCATGCTGGAACAACTTATAAATTTGAAATAATAAAGTTTTTAGAATCAAAAGGTTATGAAGTTATAAATTTCGGAACCAATGATAATGAAAGTATGGATTATCCAGATACAATTCATTTAGTTGCTCATTCAGTTGAAACTAAAAAAGCTGATTTTGGAATTATTTTATGTGGAAGTGGTAATGGTGCAAACATGACAGCAAATCATCATCAAAAAATAAGATCTGCACTTTGTTGGAATGAAGAAATTGTTTCCTTAGCCCGTCAACATAACGATGCTAATATCATAAGTATTCCTGCTAGATTTGTTACTTTAGAACAAGCTTTAAAATTTGTTGAAATATTTTTAACTACTAATTTTGAAGGCGGAAGACATCTAACTAGAATTAAAAAAATTCCTGTAAAATAATAATTTAATATGGGAGGAAATCACAATCACAAACCAATTGTTTCAGGAAAAAATTTACTTTTTTCTATCATATTAAATATTATAATAACGCTTGCCCACCTTATTGGAGGTTTAATTTCAGGAAGTTTAGCTCTAAATTCAGATGCAATTCATA
>JAUYUF010000255.1 GCA_030694835.1 Flavobacteriaceae bacterium
CGAATCATTTGATGTGAAAAGGTCATTTTTGAAATCGATATTTTTTCTTGTGCTATTTCATAAACGGCATCTGAAAAACCAAAAGGACCACCAATAACAAAAACCAATTGTTTAGTTGCTGCATTCATTTTTTTCTGTAAATATTCAGAAAATTCTATTGATCTGAACTGTTTTCCTTTTTCATCCAACAAAACCAACACATCTCCATTTTGAATTTTTGAAAGGATTAATTGTCCTTCTTTTTCTTTTAATTGAGATTGATTTAAATTTTTAGCGTTTTTTACATCAGGAATTAATTCAATTTCAAATGAAATATAATGTTTTAATCGCTTCTGATAGCTATCAATCAACTCATTTAATGCTAGTTGATCTGTTTTTCCTATAGCTAAAAGTTTAATTTTCATCAGTTTATTTTAATTAGAATAAAATCTGTTTGTAGTAATTCGCTTTAATTTATTTTGAAGATCTTCAAAAATATGGAAGCTCATTTCATTTGGTAAAGATAAAAATATTTAATCTTCAAAAACTTCAACTAAAAAAGTTATTTTTGTTTACTATTAAGTTGATAGAATGATTACAACGCAACAATTTGAAAATGAATTAGAAATCATAATTTCTAATGCTATTAGAGAAGATATTGGACCTGGAGATTATAGTTCTTTAGCATGTATTCCATCAAATTCTGTTGGTAAAGCTAAACTTTTGGTGAAAGAAAATGGAATTATTGCTGGAGTTGATTTTGCTAAAATGATTTTTAATTATGTGGATGCCGATTTAAAAATAGAGACTTATATAAATGATGGTGAACAAGTTAAAAATGGAGATATTGTTTTGATGGTTGAAGGT
Organism: Flavobacteriaceae bacterium; assembly: GCA_030694835.1. Taxonomy (GTDB): domain Bacteria; phylum Bacteroidota; class Bacteroidia; order Flavobacteriales; family Flavobacteriaceae; genus JAGXRT01. The sequence goes on from JAUYUF010000255.1 coordinate 847, forward strand.
AAAGCACAATCAATCTTAAAATCAGAACGTTTAGTGTTGAATTCAATGCAAAGAATGAGTGCCATTGCTACTAAAACTAATTATTTTGTTGATTTGTTAAAGGGAACAAAAACTCAAATTTTAGATACCAGAAAAACAACTCCCGGAATTAGAGCTATTGAAAAATGGGCTGTAAAAATTGGAGGTGGTGAAAATCATCGGTTTGCTTTATATGATATGGTTATGTTAAAAGATAATCACATTGATTTTTCTGGCGGAATTACAAAAGCAATTCATAAAACGAAAGAATTCTTGCAAGAAAATAAATTAGATTTAAAAATTATAGTGGAGGCTAGAAGTCTTGATGAGATAAATGAAATTTTAAATGCAGGAGGAGTTTACCGAATTTTAATTGATAATTTTTCGACTAAAGACACCAAAAAAGCAGTCGAATTAATTGGAAATCAATGTTTAACTGAGTCTTCTGGTGGAATTAATGAATCAAATATCAGAGCTTATGCCGAATGCGGTGTAAATTATATTTCTTCTGGTGCTTTAACGCATTCAGTTAATAACATGGATTTAAGTTTAAAAGCAACTTTTGATTATGACTAAACCCATCGAAAATAAATTAGAGAAAATACCAATTGTTCGTTCTGTACTTAAACTAACAAAACGGGTTAAGATTCCAGGTTTAGAAGGCATGAGTCTTTATGATTTGCTAGAAATGTATATTATCGGAATTATACGGGGTGCTTTAACTGCGCGAGCTGGCTCTATCGCATTTAGTTTTTTTATGGCTTTGTTTCCGTTTTTGCTGTTTTTGTTAACTTTAATTCCATACGTACCTATAGAAGGTTTTCAACAAGATTTCCTTTTTATGATTGAAGAATTATTGCCTCCTAAAACAGTTGATGCAGTAAATTTAGTAATAGTTGATATCATTAATAATAAATATAGTGGATTATTATCTTTCGGATTTATAGCTTCCATTTTCTTAATGGCAAATGGTGTTAATGCTATTTTTGGTGGATTTGAAATCTCAACACACGTTGAACATGGTAGAAATGTGATAAAACAATATGTTATGGCTTTAGGAATTTCAGTTATAATTTCCATATTTCTTTTATTAGTTGTGGCAGTTTCTGTGTATTTTGAAATTGGAATACAAGATCTAAAAGTTAAAGGATGGTTAGATGATGATGTGTTTTGGGTTCAAAAAGGAAGATTTCTTTTCTTTGTGATAACCGTTTTGGTTTCTGTCGGATTTTTATTTTATTTCGGAACTAAACAAGGAAAATTAATGAATTTCTTTTCTCCAGGAGTCTTCTTAACTACAATTCTGTCATTAGCTACATTTTACTTTTTTGGTATTTATGTAGAAAAATTTGCGCGCTATAATGAATTATACGGTTCTATTGGAACCCTATTGAT
>JAUYUF010000262.1 GCA_030694835.1 Flavobacteriaceae bacterium
TAAAGTAACATCTCCTTTAATTTTAAATTGTACAGCACCATTTTCTTCTGTTCCTTTTGGTGCGATAAAATTTAATTTGGCTAGATATTTTTTCTTTTCTATAGCTCCTAAGGAAACTTCTAAAACAGTACCATTTTTAATTTTACCTACCTCAGCTTCATCAACTCTACCTTCAAATATCATTTTAGACATATCGGCAATTATGGCAATTGTTGTACCAGCATTAAAAGTATTACTTTCAATAACTTGTGTTCCTTTTCTCACAGGTATTTCTAAAATAGTACCTGATATTTCTGCTTTTACATAAGTATTTGCAGTTTTGCCCATACCAGCAGCCGAACCTTTTTTGATAATATCTAAATTATTTTGAGCATTTTTTAGATCCTGTTTAGCACTATTATAATTTAATTCAGCAGCTTCAAATTCTTGTTTTGAAATCACTCCTTTGTCAAAAAGATTTTTATTTCTTTCATATAAGGTTTTGGTATTTTCAAATCTTAATTGAGTTGTATTAACATTTCCTTGTGCATTATTTAAAGATTGTACATTAGGTACAACTCTTATTGTAGCTATTAAATCTCCAACTTTAACTTTAGCTCCTTCTTCTACAAATATTTCTTCTACTATTCCAGATACTTTTGGTTTAATTTCAGCTTCTTCTAAAGGAATTACTTTTCCTGTAGCTACAGTTTTTCGTACAATATTTGTTTTAAAAGGTTTCTCTGTTTCAAATTGAATTGGTGATTTACTATTTTTTGAAGCAAACCAAACCAAAATAGCAATGAGCGCAATTGCTAATGATGCAAATAATATTGTTTTTTTCATTATAATTTATTTTTATTTTTTTATTGAAAGATTTAAAAATTTAAAGATTGAAAGACAAATTCTTTTTGATTTTAATTTATCTTTTTTATAAAACCTCTAAATTTTTTATTTTTAATAATTCTATTATTCATTTTTAATTTTTAATTATCAATTGACAATTGATTACTCTTCTCTTAATGCTTCTATTGGTCTAATACTAACAGCTGTGTGTGCTGGAATTAATCCAATTAATGAACCTAAAACCACCAAAGTGATTGCTGCAATTATAATTACCGGTATATCAACTGTTGGATTTGTTAATGCAGCTTCATCACCTTGTCCCATGGTAGCATCTATTAACATCAACACTAAGCCTCCAAAAATAATTCCTAAAGCACCTGCAATACTTGTTAAAAAAACAGATTCTAATATAATATGCCGTTTAATTTCCCACGGTTTTGCACCTAAAGCACGTCTAATTCCAATTTCTTTTGTTCTTTCTTTCACCGTTATCAATAAGATATTACCAATGGCGAATACACCAGCTATTAAAGTTGAAATCCCTACAAACCAAGTTAAAAACTGCATACCTGTTAAGAATCCAGTTACTTTAGCAATTTCTTTTCCTAAATTAAAACTTCCAAAGGCTCTTTCATCTTCTGGATGAACTTTGTGTAAGGTTTTTAATAATAATTTTACATCGGCTTCAATCTGAGTAATATCAAAACCAGGTTGTCCTGTAATCATCATCCACCCTACACTATCACCTCTATTATAAACTTGTTGAAAAGTGGTAAATGGAATATGAATATTTCCTTGAGGTCCGCCAGAACCAACTTGTCCCTCTTTATACATTCCAACCACATTATAGTTGATATCATTTATCTTGATATATTGACCAATTGGGTTTTCATCTTTATCAAAAAGTTGTTTATAAATCTCATCTTCAATAACACAAATTTTTTTCTTTTCTTTGATATCATTGTCATTGATAAATCTTCCATACACTAAATTTCTTTTTTGAACTTTATCAAACTCTGGATAATCGCCAAAAACTCCGAACATTCCTGTTTTAAACTTATTTACAGTCAACGCTTGTGTTTGGTGGCGTGGCACTACAAACTCAAGTCCTTTAATTTCTTTTTTAATACTTTCTAAATCTGACATTTTTAAAGTCAGACTTTTACCTTCTTGGAATCCTTTAAAGGGTTTACTTGTTTGTTGAGCCCATACAAATACACTGTTGGTTGCAAAATCTCCAAATATTTTATTAAAATTGTTCTCAACTCCTTTTGCAGCACCTAATAAAACAACTAATAAAAATATACCCCACATCACACCAATGATAGTAATGGCAGTTCGTATTTTATTTTTACGAATGCTACTGTAAATTTCTTGCCAGGTATCAGAGTCAAATAAAAATTTCATTTGTAAATATTTATTGTTTTTGTTGGTCAAATGGAATACACCATTTTGATATTAGATTTTCAGTATTATTTATGTTTACTTCAAACATGGTTATTTCATATTATTCGTCATTTAATGCTACAATTGGTTTAATACTAGCTGCTCTTTTAGCAGGTATATAACCTGCGATAGTACCTGCAATAACAAGGATTATTGTTGCTCCAACAACTACATAAGTTTCAACACTCGGATTCAATATAAAATAGGTTTCTAAACTTTTTCCAATGGCCTTAAGTGTAAATACACCAATTAATAAACCAGCATAACCAGCTAATGCAGTTACAAAAATAGATTCCATCATAATCATACCAATAATAGAATTTGGAGTAGCTCCTAATGCTTTTCTTATACCAATTTCTTTGGTTCGTTCTCTAACAATATAAACCATAATATTACTAATTCCAATGATACCAGCAATTAAAGTACCGATACCAATAAAAAGAATAATCACGTTTAGAACCATCATAAATTGCTGCACATTTTTAGCGCCTTCAGCATAATTTTGAACACGCAGTGCCGCCTGATCTCTTGGATCAATTCCATGTTTTTCTTTTAATACTTTAGTCAATAAATTAGTAAAAGCAATTGCTTGTTCAATATTGAGTTTCGGATTGTAGGTTAGTCCAAATTGATCTAACTCATCAAAAGGTTTATACATTCCTTGAATCGTAGTAAAAGGAGCATAAATATACCGTTCATCTTGGTCTCCTCCGGGGTCATTAAAAACACCCACCACTTTATAAGAAATTCCATCTAAACTTATATTTTTACCAACTGCATTTCTACCGCCAAATAAATCTTCTTCTACCAATCTACCAATTGCAATAACTTTTGCTTTTCTTTTTAAATCGATAAAACTCAAAAACCGACCTTCTTTTATTTCTGCTGATTCTAAAGGTTGGTAATCTGGATAAACTCCTCTTACAGTATATCTATTTTGTTCTCCTTTATAAATTGCCTGAACATTAAACCGTTGAATATTTGGACTAAAAAACTGAATTTCATCCTCAAATTTTTCATTGATAAATTTCGAATCGTTATTTCTCAACTGAATTTTTCTACCACTTTGTAAACCTTTATATGGTTTTGTAGTATTTCCAGTTCGTATGTAAACAGAATTTTGAGAATCTCCTGCAAATTGTTTTTCAAAAGTATGTTTTAAACCATTTCCAATTCCAAAAAGCAACGTGAATAACAAAATAGCAAACGCAATAGTAACACCAGCAAGAACAGTTCTTAATTTGTTTTTACTAAGTGTTTGAAAAATTTCTTGCCAACGATCTAAATCAAACATAATTTATACGATTGCTTTTTTAATTGTTTTTTCATCACTGATGATAACACCATCTTTTAATCGCACTATTCTATCGGTTTCAGCAGCGATATCTTCTTCGTGGGTAATTACAAAAACGGTCATTCCGCTTCTGTTAATTTCTTTTAGTAATTCCATCACAGCTTGTGAATTGACAGAATCTAGCGCACCTGTTGGCTCATCAGCCAAAATCACTTTTGGGTTCGTAACTAAAGCACGCGCAACAGCAACTCGTTGTTTTTCACCACCGGAAAGTTCATTGGGTAAATGATTTGCCCTATCTTTTAAACCCACTTTTTCTAAATATTCTAAGGCGATGGCATTGCGTTCTTTTCTGCCAATACCTTTATAATATAGCGGTAAAGCTACATTTTCTAAGGCATTTTTATAATTGATAAGATTAAATGATTGAAATACAAATCCTAAAAATTTATTTCTTAAAATGGCTGCTTTTTTTTCATCTAATTTTTCAATTAATTGATTGTTTAGATAATATTCACCTGAATCATGCTCATCTAACAATCCAACAATATTCAAAAGTGTTGATTTTCCGGAACCCGATGAACCCATAATAGAAACAAATTCTCCCTCTTTAATTTCTAAATTTAATCCTTTTAAAACGTGTAAAGAATCCTTACCCATTGGGTAAGATTTATGAAGATTTCTAATTGATATCATGTATAATTATTTGTTACGAAATTAGCGAATGCCATTCTAAATTAACTAAATATTTTGTTAAAAGACGATTTAAAACAAATTATGTAACTTTAAAAGATGAAAAATTTAATTAATAATGCAATTATTTTTTTTGATGGAAAATGTAATTTATGTAATTCATCTGTAAACTTCATTATTAAAAATGATTCAAATGCATATTTTATGTTTTCACCCTTAACATCCAATTTTTCTAGAGATTTTTTTATTGATAAAAAAGTTGATTTTCAAAACTCAAATACAGTTATACTTTTTGAAAATAATATGTTTTACACAAAATCAGATGCTCTATTAAAAATCTTTAAAAACTTAAAAAAACCACTTAACTATATTTATTATTTAAAATTTATTCCTAAAACAATTCGAGGTTTTGTATATGAGCTTATTGCTAATAATCGGTATTCTTGGTTTGGAAAACAAACAATTTGTATGATTCCATCTCAAGAAAATCTTAGTAGATTTCTATAAAAAAACTCTCAAAAAAGAGTTTAAATTCTGATGTAACTATTGGTTTTTAAAATATTTTTTTTCAATATAAAAGGTCCCGAAAGGAGGAATTGATGCCAAGCAAACTTCAGTGTACATTTTTAATTCCCATTTATGAGTGAATTTTAAAGTAGTAGCAATAATTATATAGCCAATAAACAATATTCCATGTGCCATTCCTATATGTTTAACAAAAATTGGATTGTCAAAAAAGTACTTCATGGGCATAGCGAAAAAGAAAAGTAAAATAGCAGAAATCCCTTCTACAAAGGCAAGATTTTTAAAAAATTTAAGCATTTAATGCGTTTTAGTATTTAACTTCGAAAGTTAAGTAATATGCTTAATTAACACTTATAATGATGGTTCATTTATAATTATATCTAAATAAATTAATTCTATACAAATTCAATTACTTGTAGTTAAACTCTATTATTATTTTGGATAAGTATCGTCCCAATCTTTAACATGAGGTTCTCCTAATTTTCCAACAGATTTAGCTATAATCATTGAAACGCAAGCATCACCGGTAACATTTACTGTAGTTCTACACATATCTAATGGTCTATCTATCGCAAAAATCAATGCTAAACCTGCTTCTGGAATTCCCGCTTGAGCTAATACAATAACTAACATTACCATTCCAGCACCAGGAACAGCAGCAGAGCCTATTGAGGCTAAAGTTGCAGTAACAATAATTCCTAATTGAGCTGTTAAACTTAAATCCATTCCAAATGCTTGCGCAATAAACACAGCTGCTACTGCTTGATACAAACTAGTTCCATCCATATTTATAGTCGCTCCAATTGGCAATACAAAACTTGTCACTTCACTATCAACCCCCAAATGTTCCTCAACCCTTTCCATTGTAACAGGTAATGTTGCTGCACTAGAACTGGTGGAAAATGCCAATAATTGAGCTGGCATAATTCCATTTAAGAAAAATTTAGGCGATTTTTTAGTAAAAATCCATACGATTAGTAAATATAAACTTATCATCAATATTAAACCTAATACCACACTAAAAGCATACCATAAAAGAGCAATAAATAAATCTGCACTTGGGGCTTCTACCACTAAAGCAGCTAACAATGCAAATACACCATAAGGTGCAGTGAGCATTATTAAATCAATTAATTTTAAAATAACTTCATTAAATCCATCAAAAAATTCTTTAACAGGAGTTGATTTTTCTATCGGAATTAATATTAATCCAACACCAAAAATAATAGCAAAGAAAATTACTTGTAACATGTTGCCATTATCACTAGCGGCAGCAAAAATATTACTCGGCACTAAATCTTCTAATGCTTGTAAA
>JAUYUF010000265.1 GCA_030694835.1 Flavobacteriaceae bacterium
AGCAAATGTTAAATGTTGTCGATGTCCTTCACTAGTACTCCACCACCCATCATTGGTAATAATCGCTAAAAAATCTGCTTTTTTATGGACATATTCTGTAACATATTCACCATAAACAGATTCATAGCAAATAATAGGTGCTGCATTGACAGGATTTGAGGTATAAGCTGTAAACACATCACGTTCTTTTTGTGGAGTTAAAGTAGCTACACTTCCACCTAAATTAATCATGACATTACCCAATAATGGTTCTACAACAGAACGATATGGAATATGTTCTACACCCACTACCAATTTTGATTTGTGATAAATAGGCACATAATTGGTATTGTCAATTAGAAAAGCAGAATTATAACTGTTATACCAAATGTTCCCTTTTTTGTAATAATTAGAAGTAGGAATGCGTTTTATCATCGCTTCTTGAGTAGAATAAAAACTGATACCGCCTAAAAAATGAGTGGTTGGATATTGGTTGATAAAATCCTTTATAATAAAATATTCAGCAGAGAAGTTGAAATTTTCTATTTCAGTAGCATTAGCAATAGAGGTTTCTGGAGCAATCACAAAAGTAACGGTACTATCCATCTCAGTTTTAGCAAGTGCTACTAATTCATTGGCGCTTTCAGCATTCGTTTTGTGATATTTTTCGCTGTAAGGATCAATATTGGGTTGTAAAACAACAGCAGTAATTTCTTTCCCTTTTTCTTGATAATTATTATAAATATATAAGGAAGAAAAAATACCAATAATTACAATGGCACTTTGTAAAAGTAATTTCTTAATTAAATACCTAATATTTTTATTTTTTTGAAATCGTACCAAAGCAGTAAAAACTCCAGCATTAACAAGTAAAACCCAGAGAGTTCCACCAAAAATTCCTGTATATTCATACCATTGAATCCATTTATAGTAGCTTGCAAACCCATTTCCTAGGTTGAGCCAAGGCCATGAAAAATCCCAATTTTGATGAAACTTTTCAAAAGAAATCCAAAGTGTTATTAAAAAGAGTAGACTTATTTTCTGAGTGGTTTTTCGGGCTATTAAATGATAAAAAACCAACACTAAAGTCATTAATAATGAATTGACAATGAGTGCAAAAAACATCCCAAAAGGGGTCGCATACCAAATCCACCAAGTAGTTATGCTGTTCCAAATTAAAAAAGTTAAATAACTGTATCCAAATACTTTTGGTAGTTTTTTAGTAGTTGTCGATTTTCTAATTTGATATTCAACCCACAGAAGTGGCACAAAAGCTATAAACAGAAATAATGGAAATCCATAGGTAGGCCAACTGATGGCTAATAATAGGCCGGATAAAACTGCTAAGAGTAATTTGTTTTTCATGTAAAATATTCCAAATTAAGTAATTGTAAATCCCATCCTAAATCCTTCCCTTAGGGAAGGACTTTTTTGTTCCCTTTTCCGTTTTCCCTTTTTGCTCTTCGCTTTTTCCTTTTTTTAAGTTTTACTGCCAACTGCGACTGCATTTCGACTTCGCTCAATATGAGTGCTAACTTCCTAATTCCTATTCCCTATAACTTTTCCCTTTTCGCTTTTTTCTTTATCCTTTTTTTAATGTTTAAGGTTTACTGCCAACTGCGACTGAAAACTGATAACTGGCTCTTGGCTTTTCCCTTTTTCTCAATACTATTTAAAATACTCAAAATCAATTTTTAAAGAAAAAACATTTGAGTACAAAGCATTTCCTATACTAGCAATATTGGTTAAAGCATAATCTAACTGAATTCCTTGATATTTAAATCCGATGCCAAAATTAGGTTGGAAATTATAAGTAGTTGTTTCATCAAATTGAAGTTCTTTTTGAATATTATTAATCCCTCCTCTTAAATAGACTAACTCAATAAAATCTAGTTGAAATCCGAAAGATGGCTCAATACTAACAAAATCAGTAGCAATTAGATCATTGGTTTTGGTAAAACGAAGATTTAAATCGAGCTCAGTTAACAGCGTTAAATCGCGATTAAAGGCAAAAGTACGTGCCACACCTATTTGTGCTTTTGGCAAAGTGAGTTCTAAAGTTTCAGGTTTATCCTGATTTTGACCGGGAATTGCAGCTTGTATTTTTTCAAAACCAGCTTGGTCAATACTCCAAGCATTAAAAGTAGTGGTGATATCGCGCAACATCAACCCATATTTCCATTGTTCCTTTTCGAATTGTAATCCAATATCAAAACCTACACCCCAAGAAGTTGCAAAATCTCCAATTACTCTTCTTACAATCTTACTGTTGACTCCAAATTTTATATCGTTAAATTTTAACTGACGCGCATAAGCAATGTTCAACGCATAATCTGCAGCTGAAAATAAACTAATTTTGTTGTAAT
>JAUYUF010000269.1 GCA_030694835.1 Flavobacteriaceae bacterium
GTTAATTGCTTTAATTGTTGAAGTATTGTTACAACTCATATTTATTTATATATCTAACTGGTTAGGACAGCATATCATTAGAGATATTAGAGAGAAATTATTTAAGCACATGATGCATTTCAAAATGGCATATTTTGATAAATCATCAGTAGGCAGATTGGTAACCAGAGTTGTTTCGGATTCAGAAACAATCGCGAGTTTTTTTGGTCAGGGACTTTTTATGCTTGTAAGTGATTTGCTAAAAATGATTGTTGTTGCAATTGTTATGCTTTGGATGAATTGGAAACTTTCATTAATAACTTTTGCCGTATTACCACTCTTAGTTTATGCAACAAAAATATTTCAAATTGCTATAAAATCAGCTTATCAAGAAGTTAGAATTCAAGTTGCCAATCTTAACGGATTTGTACAAGAGAGAATTATCGGAATGAATATCGTTCAGCTTTTTGGTCGTGAAGATGCTGAATATCAAAAATTTGTTGCTATTAACGAAGATCATAAAAAAGCACATATTAGAACCGTTTGGTATTATTCTGTTTTTTTCCCAATTGCAGAGGTTTTATCTTCAGTCGCCGTTGGGTTATTAGTTTGGTATGGTGGATTAAGAGCTGTTGTAGACAGTTCAATTACGGTTGGTCAAATCATCGGATTTATTACTATGGCTGAAATGCTTTACAGACCACTACGTCAAATTGCTGATAAATTTAATACGCTTCAAATGGGTTTGGTTGCAGCAACAAGAGTATTTGAAGTGCTAGATACCGAAAGTAATTTAAGAACAATAGGAAATATAAAAGCATCCAATTTAAAAGGAAATATCTCGTTTAAAAATGTTCATTTCAGTTATGTAAAAGGTGAGGAAGTGCTAAAAGGAATTTCTTTTGAAGTAAAACAAGGAGAACGTATTGCTATTGTTGGCGCAACTGGTTCAGGAAAATCAACAATTATTAGTTTAATTAATAGATTTTATGAGATAGAAAAAGGTGAAATATGTTTAGACAATCAGAATATTGAAGATTTTACAATTGAGTCATTACGAGATGAAATCGCTGTTGTTTTACAAGATGTTTTTCTATTTTCAGATGATATTTACAATAATATTACACTTAAAAATCAAGATATTTCTTTAGATCAAGTAATGGATGCTGCTAAGCAAATTGGAATTCATGATTTTGTTATGAGTTTACCTGGAGGATATGGTTATAATGTTAAAGAACGTGGAGCAATGCTTTCATCTGGACAACGACAATTAATAGCTTTTTTAAGAGCCTATGTTAGCAATCCAACTATTCTAATCTTAGATGAAGCAACATCATCTATCGATTCACATTCAGAAAAATTAATTCAGTTTGCGACAGATAAGATAACTCAAAATAGAACCTCTATTATCATTGCTCACCGATTAGCAACTGTAAAAAAAGTGGATAAAATTATTGTAATGGATAAAGGAGAAATTAAAGAAATAGGAACACATAAAGAATTATTAAAAATTGAAAATGGTTTCTATAAAAATTTATATGATAAGCAATTTGCAGTTTTAGTATAATTATCCTAAATCTTTTAATATCATTTCAATGATTTCATTAGATGTTTTATCACTTATGATTATTCCATCTTTAACATAAATAATTTTTCCTGTTTCTTCGGAAACCAGCAAGCATAAAGCATCTGTGCGCTCTGTTATTCCTACTGCTGCACGATGACGTAATCCATATTTTCCAGGTAAAGTACTAGATGAAAGAGGAAGAACAACTCTTGTTGCATTGATAAAATTATTTTTTATTATTACAGCACCATCATGTAAAGGGCTATTTTTAAAGAAAACACTTTCTAATATTGGAATATTAACCTTGGCATACATTCTGTCTCCAGTATTTCTTACAAAATCTAGGTTGTT
>JAUYUF010000275.1 GCA_030694835.1 Flavobacteriaceae bacterium
TTTAATGAATTAATTGACGAGTTACAGCAAATAGTATACATGGGCACTAAAATTAATATAGATTATTGTATTGATGATTTGTTGGATGAAGAGCAACAAGAAGAAATATTTGAATATTTTATGGAATCTAAATCAGATAAAATTCAAGATGCTCTTGATGAATTTAAAGGTGATTATGACGAAACCGAATTGCGTTTAATGCGCATTAAATTTATTAGTAAAGTTGCCAATTAATTAATTGGAAAATAGTATTGCTAATATAAATCCTATAATTATACTAATAAATTTTACCATATTAAACTTGTGATCTTTAGAGCTTTCAAAGATGATGGTAGTAGAAATATGAAGCAAAACTCCAATAACTAAAGCTGTTATTTCTGTTTTATAATTTTGAATAAGTGGAAAATAGGAGCCAGCTATATTTCCTAAAGGTGACATACATGCAAATGCTGTTAAAAAAATAATAGCATATTTCTTGGGCATCTCAGAAGCTACAAAAAAGGTTCCTAAAATAATTGAAATAGGAACATTATGTACTACAATTCCTAAGAGTAAAGAATGATCATGTAAATGAGAAAGTGGCAATCCTTCAATAAAAGCATGTAAACTTAAACTGATGAATAATACCCAAGGAAAATAAGTTTCATTATGTAAATGTACGTGTCCGTGGTCTGCTCCTTTGGAGAAAAAATCAAGAACAATTTGAATGATTAATCCGAAAATGATAAAAACACCAATGTTTAAAGTGTTAGAATCTTGAAAAACTTCTGGCAATAAATCAAGCATGATAATGGCTAATAAATAAGCGCCACTAAATGATAATAATATTTGAGATATTTTTAGTTTTGGTTTTACTAACAATACAATTAGCATTCCAACTACAACCGAAAGAAATAAAATTAAATTACTCATTGCACTACTAAAATTAATCGATCTGAAGTTTTTGCGTTAAAAGGTTCTAAATTATAATTACCAAAAGTATGTTTTAATTTAAATCCGACTGTATTTATGTAATTATTTATTTGTTTAAAATCAATACATTTTATTTTTTCAAAGAAGTGGTATTTTTGTCCCTTATCATCAATCTCAATATGTTTAATTAAAAATCCGTTTTCCAACTTTTTGCTGATATGAAATTGAATTCCATCAATAAGTTTTGTTTCTTCAGAAACTATATTCTCAATCGCTTTTTCAATATTGATAAAATCAATAACTGCAAAACGATTTGGTTTTAATGCGTTTTTAAAATTTGTTAATACTTGTACATCTTCATCATCAGATTCAAAATAGCCAAAACTGGTGAACAAATTAAAAACAGCATCATATTTTTTAGGAAAAGGATTTCTGATATCATGAACATCAAAAACAAGCTGTTGATTTTCATAATTTTTAGCGAATTCAATACTGTTTGCTGACAAATCTAAACCGGTGACCTTATAGTCTAAAGTACTTAAGTATAAAGCATGTCGACCTCTTCCACATGGAATATCTAATATTTCAGAACCTTCTGGAATTGCTAAAAATGAAGTGAGATTTTTCATGAAGAATTGAGCTTCATGGTTATTTCTATGTTGATATAAAATATGATAATAGGGAGAATCAAACCAAGATACAAACCAATCGGTTGAAGTATTCATATATTAAATATTTTTACAAAAATACATTTTTTTAAAAGGAAGCATCCCATTATAAACCTAAATATTTAGTTACTTTTGTAGAAAATGTATGGTAGATGGAAGTAAATTTTAAAATGTTGGCAACTACTTCTTTTGGTTTAGAAGCTGTTTTAGCTGATGAATTGAGAGCTTTAGGTGCTCAAAAAGTAACAGAAGGAGTGCGAAGTGTTTCCTTTTTTGGTGATAATGGTTTTTTATACAAGGCTAATTTATCATTGAGAACTGCTATTAGAATATTGAAACCCATCAATGAATTTAAAATTTTTGATGAAGTTGATTTAACCAAGAGTTTACAGAGAATTAATTGGGAAGATTATCTTTCGGTAGATGGAACATTTGCAATTAATGCAGTTGTTAACTCTAAATTTTTCACCACCAATTCACATTATATTTCACTTAAAAGCAAAGATGCCATTGCCGATTATTTTAGACATAAATATCATAGACGTCCTAATGTAGACATCCAAGAACCTGATTTAAAAATCCATGTTCATATTCAACATGATAATTTAACGGTTTCTATTGATTCTTCTGGCGATTCACTTCACAAACGTGGTTATAGAACTGCTACCAATATTGCGCCGATTAATGAAGTATTAGCAGCTGGAATGGTTTTGTTGTCTGGTTATGATGGAAATTCACATTTTATTGATCCTATGTGTGGCTCAGGAACTATTTTAATTGAAGCTGCCATGATTGCACATCATATTCCAGCAAATATCAATAGAAAGGGATTTGCCTTTGAGAAATGGGCTAATTTTGATGCCAATTTATATGAGTTGATTAAACAAGCTTTGTTAAAAAAAGTACGAAATACAGATTATAAAATTATTGGTTACGACAAAGCACCCTCAGCAGTTTTAAAAGCTAAAGACAATATTGAAAATGCAAATTTGGAAGGTTTTATTACGGTAGAACAGCGTAATTTCTTTGAAACAGAAAAGGAAGTGGAAGGTCCAACAACATTATTGTTCAATCCGCCTTATGGCGAGCGATTGCAAATTGAAACGGCTCCTTTCTACAAAGAAATAGGTGATACGTTAAAAAATCATTATCCAGATACAACTGTTTGGTTTATTACCTCAGATTTGGAAGGTTTAAAACATGTGGGTTTGCGAACTTCTAAAAAAATTCCACTTAAAAATGGTGATTTAGACTGTAAATTTGTACGATATGATATGTATGCTGGAACTAAAAAAATCAATAATTAGGAATTTAGGAAATAGGAATTAGGGAATAGCCAATAGTCAATAGGAATTAGCGAAAAACAAAAAAGTCCTTTCCTTTGCTTCGCCAGTTCGCTATCGCTCGTGTGGGAAGGATTTGGGATGGGATAACCCTTCGGCTGCGCTCAGGGCAAGAAATAAAAAATTAAAAAAATGTATTACATAAAGCTTAAAGCCTATTGCCTAATGCTTTTAAGAAATAAATATTTTCTATCTTTCAGTAAATTACACGCATGTATTTTATCAATGTTATTTTACCCTTAGCGCTTCCAAGATTATATACTTATCAGGTTGATGATAAAGAAGTTGCATTGTTAAAACCTGGAATGCGAGTAGCTGTTGAGTTTGGTAAACGAAAAATATATACAGCGCTGGTTCATCAAATACATCAAAATCCACCATTAAATTATGAAGCAAAACCCATTCATCAAATTATTGATGAACAAGCTTTAGTAAATGAAATGCAATTAAAACATTGGGAATGGATGGCCGATTATTATATGTGTTCATTAGGTGAAGTTTATAAATCAGCAGTTCCTTCATCGCTTTTACTAGAAAGTGAAACAGTGTTGATTAAAAATGAAAATTTTATTGATGAAAATAACTTATCATCAGATGAATTTCTGATTATAGAAGCACTAGAAAATCACCAACAATTACCAATAGATCAATTATCTTCAATTGTAGATGGCAAAAAGAGTTTGTCGCTCATCAGACAATTGATAGAAAAAAATGCAATTCGTTTGAAAGAAGAAATCAACGAGATTTATCAGCCAAAATTAGAAAAGTATATCAAATTACATTCACATTGGGAAAGCCCAGACAAGATAGCTGATATTTTTAATGAAGTAAAAAGAGCCGCCAAACAACGGGATGCTTTGATGACTTACTTTTCAATAAAATCTACTACTCAAAACCCGATTAAATTTAAAACGCTTACAGAATCAGCTCTATGTTCAGCGGCAGTTATTAATGCATTGGTAGAAAAGGAGTTGTTAGAAATATTTTATATTCAGGTTGATAGAGTTCGGTTTGATAATGAAATTGAAAAAGCAAAAATTTTAAGTCAAAAGCAAATAGTTGCATTTGATCAAATAAATAATCAGTTTAATGATAAATCTGTTGTTTTATTGAAAGGAGTTACCGGAAGTGGTAAGACAGAAATCTATGTAAAACTGATTCAAGAGCAATTAGATCAACATAAACAAGTGCTTTATTTACTGCCAGAAATTGCCTTAACAACTCAAATTATTCAGAGACTCAAGAAATATTTTGGCAATAAAATAGCTGTTTATCACTCAAAATATTCGCTTAATGAACGTGTAGAGGTTTGGAATAATGTGTTGAATAGTAAAGAATCTGCTCAGTTAGTTGTTGGAGTGAGATCTTCGGGTTTTTTACCTTTTCAAAATTTAGGTTTGATCATTGTTGATGAAGAACATGAGCCATCCTATAAACAAGTTGAGCCTTCACCACGTTATCATGCTAGAGACACCTCAATTGTTTTAGCGATGATTCACAATGCTAAAGTATTGTTGGGATCGGCAACACCATCTTTAGAAAGTTTTTATAATTCATTGGAAGATAAGTATGGATTTGTGACGTTAGAAAATCGTTTCGGAGATGTTCAGATGCCTGAAATAGAATTGGTTGACATCAAAGAAATCCATCGAAAAAAACGGATGAATGGTCATTTTTCTGAAAGATTAATTCAACTGATTAAAGAAGCATTACATCAAAAAGAACAAGTTATTTTATTTCAAAACAGAAGAGGTTATGCTCCAGTTTTGGCTTGTAAAACATGTGGAGTCACCCCACAATGTATTCAATGTGATGTCAGTTTAACCTATCATAAATTTGCCAAAGAATTGAAATGTCACTATTGTGGATATACTCAAAAAGTAACCAATTCATGTGTTGCTTGTGGAAGTGATGAGGTTGTTTTTTTAGGATTTGGAACAGAACAGATTGAAAATGAAATCCAAGCATTGTTTCCAGAAGCTAATGTAGCTCGAATGGATTATGATACGACTAAAGGAAAACATTCGTATGAAAGAATTTTAGAACAATTCCAGCAACAAGAAATTGATATTTTAGTGGGAACTCAAATGTTATCTAAAGGATTGGACTTTAATAAAGTCTCTTTGGTAGGAGTTTTAAATGCAGACAGTTTGTTGAATTTTCCCGATTTTAGAGCACATGAACGCAGTTATCAATTATTGGTTCAAGTGGCAGGTAGAGCAGGAAGAACCAAAAGAGGGAAAGTAATTATACAAACCTATAATCCTACTCACGAAATTATTGAACAAGTCGCAGCTCATGATTATTTAAAAATGGCTGAAACACAGTTAAAAGAAAGGCAGCAATTTCAATATCCACCTTTTTATAAAACAATTAATATTACTTTAAAACATAAGAATAAAATCACATTAGATGAGGGAACAGTTTGGTTATCTAAAGCTCTAAAAAATACATTTGGCAATCAGGTTTTAGGTCCTACAACTCCGGTTATTTCTAAAATCAGAAACAAATATATCAAAGAAATGCTGATTAAAATTCCGTTCAATCAATCATTACAAAAAACTAAAATTGCTGTAAATCAGTTAAAAATATCATTTTTAAGTATCGCAGCATTTAGATCAATTCAGCTCATTATTGATGTAGATTCTTATTGAAATTTATTCTGTTTTATCAATTTGTAAATCAGTTATAAATTTGTACATTTGCACCCACAAATTATAAACATAAAGTATTAACTATGAATCATTACGAAACTGTTTTCATTTTGAATCCCGTTTTATCTGAAACTCAGATAAAGGAAACAGTAAAGAAGTTTGAAGACTTCCTTGTTTCAAAAGGTGCCGAAATGATATCAAAAGAAGATTGGGGACTAAAAAAATTAGCTTACCCAATCCAAAAGAAAAAAAGTGGTTTTTATCACTTATTTGAATTCAAAGCACCAGCAGAAGCAGTTGCTCCATTCGAATTAGAATTTAGAAGAGATGACAGCATTATGCGTTATTTAACGGTATCGTTAGATAAATACGCAGTTGCATGGGCTGAGAAAAGAAGAGAAAGAAACAAAACCTCTAAAAACTAAGAACAATGGCAACAATTGAACAACAAGCAAAAGGAGGAAAACAAGGAGATGTTAGATATCTTACTCCGTTAGACATTGATACTAAAACTACAAAGAAATATTGTCGTTTTAAAAAGAATGGAATCAAATACATCGATTATAAAGATGCAGATTTCTTATTGTATTTAGTAAATGAGCAAGGTAAAATTTTACAAAGACGTTTAACAGGTACTTCATTGAAATACCAAAGAAAAGTATCTCAAGCTATTAAAAGAGCTCGTCATTTAGCTTTATTACCATTCGTAGGAGATTTATTAAAATAAGAGATTATGGAACTGATATTAAAGAAAGACGTAGAAAATTTAGGATACAAAGACGATGTAGTTTCTGTTAAAAACGGATATGGTCGTAATTTCTTAATTCCACAAGGAGTAGCTGTTATGGCAACGATATCTGCTAGAAAAGAATTAGCAGAAACATTGAAACAACGTGCTTATAAAGAAGGCAAAGCAGTAGCTGACGCAACTGTTATAGCTGAAGCGATCAAAGCTTTGGATATTAAAATTGAAGCCAAAACTGCTGATGGATCAAAATTATTTGGTTCTGTGAACAATGCAAATATTGCAGAAGCTTTAGAAGCAGCTGGACAATCAATTGATAAAAAATATATTAATGTTGTTGGAGGTACGGTAAAACGTATCGGAAAATATGTAGCTAAAGTAAGGTTACACAGAGAAGTTGTTTTTGATCTGCCATTTGAAATCATTGTAGAGAAACAATAATGTTAATAAGATGTTAAAAACAAAAAAGCCACACTGAAAAGCGTGGCTTTTTTGTTTTTATATTTGTCATTAAATAAAATAATTCAATCAAAATTAATTCAAATACATTATTTATGAAAAAACAATTAATTTTTCTTTTTGCAGCACTCATGTTGTCATTAAGTTCTTTTGCTCAAGTCACTACATCCCAAATTAATGGGGTTATTAATGACGATACAGAAATGGGTCTTTTTGGAGCTAACATAGTAGCTGAACATTTACCAACTGGTTCTACCTATGGAACTAACACTTTAGATAATGGTAGATATAACATACCTAATTTAAGAGTTGGTGGCCCTTACAAAATAACAGTTAGTTATGTAGGATTTGAGTCTCAAACCATGGAAAATGTATTTCTAAATGTTGGAGATAAATTAAGATTAAATTTTACGCTTAAAGCTGCTGCAACTGAGTTAGCTGCGGTTGAAATAAAAGGAACTGCTGGTGGTGTATTTCAAAGTGATAGAACTGGTGCTTCTACAAACATCAGTAAAAATCAGATTAAAACAATGCCAACGATTTCAAGATCAACAGCAGATTTAACAAGATTAACTCCTTCTTCTGATGGATTATCATTTGGAGGAAGAAATAATCAAATGAATAACTTTACCCTAGATGGTTCTATTTTTAACAATCCATTTGGATTGGATGCCGCTACACCTGGTGGACAAACAAATGCGCAACCAGTTTCATTAGATGCAATAGATCAAATTCAAGTAGATATTGCTCCTTATGATGTTACCAAAGCCGGATTTACCGGTGCTTCTGTAAATGCCGTTACTAAATCTGGTACGAATGAATATCACGGAACTGTTTTTGGCTTTTATAGAAATCAAGACTTAACGGGAGGAAAAGTTAAAGGAGAAAAAGTTTTTAAAGGTGATTTAAAACATTTACAAGCCGGTTTTAGTTTTGGAGGTCCTGTTATTAAAGATAAATTATTCTTCTTTGCCAATGCTGAAATGGAAGATCGCTCCGATTTAGGTTCTAACTTTTTGGCTAAACGTACTGGTTTAACGGGAGACAGAGTTTCTCGTGTGGAAGCTGCCGACTTAGATTTAGTAGCGCTTACGTTGAAAAACAAATTTGGTTATGAAACCGGTGCTTATGAAAATTATATCCACGATACCAAAAACGTAAAGGTCTTAGTGAAATTGGATTGGAATATCAATGAAATTCACACTTTATCAGCAACTTATAACTTTTTAGATGCTTCATTGGGTAAACCGGCGCATCCGGAAGCAATTGGAAGAAGAGGTCCAGACCAAACAACTTTACAGTTTTTTAATTCTGGATATACCATCAATAATATTTTACATTCCGGAATTATAGAGTTAAAATCGAATTTCAGCAATAAATTCTCGAATAACTTACAAGTGGGTATCACTAAGTTCAGCGATTCTAGAGACCCGTTTTCAACACCATTTCCGGTGTTAAATATCAATAAAGATGGAAGTAGATATATAGTTGCAGGTCATGAGCCATTTTCTATCAACAATATTTTAGATCAAAAAGTATATCAGGCAACCAATAATTTTAATATCTATGTTGGAAATCATACCTATACTATTGGTACTTCATTTGAAAAATTTGAATTTGGTAACTCCTTTAACTTAGGCGTAAATGAACCATTCGGAGTTCCTTATCCGGGTGGTACTTTCGGACCCGGCTTTGCAAGTGTTACTGATTTTGTAAACTTTGTAAATGCCGGAAGTATGAATGCTATAGTTCAACATGCCAAAGATGTAAATACTGCCGGAAATTTCCCTTTTTCTTATACCAATGTGGGGCAATGGGCTGTTTATGTACAAGATGAGTGGGCAGTAAATGATAAGTTTACGTTAACCTACGGTATCCGTATGGATAAACCATTGTATTTTGATACATCAGATAAAGCAAAAGAAGTGCAAGCGCGCGCTTTTGATTATGATCCAACCATTACTTATTATGATGAAAATGGTAAAGGTTTAACTTTTGACCATAGTCATATGCCAAGCGGCACCCCACTTTTCTCTCCAAGAGTTGGATTTAATTATGATGTAAAAGGTGATAAAACACAACAATTTAGAGGAGGAACAGGTTTATTCTCGGGTCGTTTTCCATTTGTATGGATTGGAAACCAAGTATCGAGTCCAAACTGGTGGTTCTACCAAATGACAGCTTATGACTTTAAATTTCCACAAGTTTGGAGAACAAATTTTGGTTACGATCACAAATTAGATAATGGTTGGTCATACAGTACTGATGTGATTTATACCAAAGATATCAATGCGATGATGGTAAGAAATTACGGATTGAATAAACCAACCGGAACTCTGCAGGGAGCCAGTGGTGATAATCGTGTGATTTATAATACAGCAACAGACCGAGCTAATTTTACCGGATTTGGATTCCCAATTCCTGTTGATGCGTATGTTTTTACCAACAATGATAAAGGATATACTTTTAACACCTCATTCCAATTATTTAAAACTTGGGAAAACAATATGTCAGCAAGTTTAGCATATGATTTCTTAGTTTCTAAAGATGCAAGTTCAATTCCGGCTGAAATTTCTTCGGATGCTTTTGCAAGAAATCCTGCATTAGGAAATGTAAATCAAGCGGTTGAATCTTATTCACGTTACGGACATAACCACCGTTTTATTGGTTCTTTCAACAAAAGATTTGACTATGGAAATGGAAAATATGCAACTTCAATCGGGATGTTTATGGAGCATGTTAAAGGAGGTCGTTATAGTTATACGTATGCTGGTGATATTAACAGAGATGGTTCTAACTTAAACGATTTAATTTATGTTCCAACTGCCAATCAAATTAATGCGATGGCATTTACGGGTACAATAGCACAACAATCTGCGCAACGTGTTGCCTTAGAAAACTTCATTCAACAAGATGATTATCTAAGTGAAAATAGAGGAGAATATGCAGGAAAATATGCAACTACTTTGCCTTGGCGTTCTAACCATGATATAAAAATATTACAAGATTTCTTCTTAAATATCCAAAAATCAAAATCGATACAGTTAAGTGTTGATATTTTAAATTTTGGTAATTTATTAAATTCAGATTGGGGAGTGCGTAAAAATCCAACCAATACCCAACCAATTGGGGTTACTGTTGATGCCGCCGGTTATCCAACCTATTCATTTGATACCAACTTAAAATCAACTTATACCAATGATTTCAGTTTGTTATCAAGATGGCAAATGCAATTTGGTTTAAGATATATTTTCTAAAATCTAATTTTACTACCTTTGACCACGCCCATTGGCGTGGTTTTTTTATGGTTGCTGAGCGGAGTCGAAGTAACTAAGGTATGATTTCGACTCCGCTCAATCACCGATATTTATGAAATACACCCTTTTAACAAAAGAACAGTTTAAAGCATTACATCAAGAATTTGCTCTATTTTTAGCGTCGCAACAAATTGATGCAAAAGAATGGAAACAATTAAATAAAGATAAACCAGAAGTTGTTCTTGAAGAATTACAAGTTTTTAGCGATTTTGTTTGGGAAGATGT
>JAUYUF010000277.1 GCA_030694835.1 Flavobacteriaceae bacterium
TTTAATATTTCTAAAATTTTGTCGTAATTTGATTTAAAGTTGTTCATATATTTAATTGCTTGATATACAAATAAATATACGACTTTATATAGTCAATGAACAACTTTTATTCCTGTTTTTATAAATGCACAACGGGTTAAAATAAATAATTATTTGAACGCAGCTTAATAAAATGATTTCAAAAAAAGTAATTTCGTTCTTCACCTTTGGGATTTTCTTGGTAATAGCTGGTGCATTATTAAAAATTTCAAAAAATCCACAGGCAAGTCTAATTCTAGCAGTTGGTTTGGCATTTGAATTATTGGCAGGTTTATTATTTATTTGGAATAAAATTCAAAAGAAATAAAATAATTATGTTCTACCCATGAGTAAAAAAAAATCAATTAATTTAGAAGATTTAGGTGGATTTGTTTTTTCAACCAATACTAATTTTAATTTCGATAAGGAAGTTGATCAAGAAACATTACCTCCAAAACAACAATATTTAGAAGCACTTTTTTCAAATAAAGGAAGAGGTGGAAAAACAGTAACCGTTATTGCTGGTTTTGTTGGAACAGAAGATGATTTAAAATTAATGGCAAAATTATTAAAAACTAAATGTGGAGTTGGAGGAAGTGTAAAGGATAATGAAATAATTATTCAAGGGAATTACAGGGATAAAATAATGGAAATTCTTAAAAAAGAAGGATATAATATAAAACGCGTTGGCGGATAATAAGTATGAAAAAAATAGCAGCTTCAGAGCTAATCTTAAATCCGGATGGTAGCATATACCATTTAAATTTAAAACCCGAAAACATTGCAATAAATGTAATTTTTGTTGGCGATCCGAATCGTGTACCAATAGTAACACAGCATTTTGATACTATTGAATTTGATATTCAAAAAAGAGAATTTAGAACCACAACAGGTACATATAAAGAAACTCGATTCACAGTTATTTCGACAGGGATTGGACCAGATAACATAGATATAGTTTTAAACGAATTAGATGCTTTGGTAAACATTGATTTAGGCACTAGAACCATTAAAACGGAGCACACTTCACTAAATATAGTTAGAATTGGAACCTCAGGTTCTTTACAAAAAGATATTCCTGTTGATAGCTTTGTACTTGCTAAATATGGGCTTGGATTTGACGGCGTTATGCACTCTTATGATTGTGAACATATTATGGATGTCAATTTTGAGGATGCTTTTATAAAACATACCAATTGGAATCCTAGAAAAGCTAGACCCTACATTGTACAAAATAGTACAAGTTTAGAGAAAATATTATTAAGCGATACCATTTTTTCTGGAGTAACAGCTACTGCAATTGGATTTTATGGACCACAAGGTAGAGTGCTCAGATTAGCATTAGAAGATCCCAATTTAAATAGTAAAATAGATAATTTTGAATTTAACGGCCTAAAAATTACCAATTTAGAAATGGAAACCTCTGCAATATATGGCTTGGCAAAATTATTAGGACATCAGGCTTGTTCAATGAACGCAATTATTGCAAATAGAGCTTCAGGTACTTTTAGTAAAGATCCGTATAAAACAGTAGAAGAGTTAATTGTTTATACCCTAAACAAATTGGCTGTAAAATAAATTATACTATATTTACGTTTGTAATAATACCAAACCCCGTTATATTATGAAAAAACTACAACAAATAACCATTATATTAATTTGCAGCATTGCATTAATGTCTTGCGCTTCTAAAAAAGGATGTGGATTGAGTTCAGATGCAACCAAAATACATTCTGATAACATTGTTGCTGTAAAATAATTAGTAATATCTTACTTGCTTAAAATCTGCTTTTAGCAGATTTTTTTTTGAATTCACATTAATTTTTGATTTCGATAGATTACTTGTATCTTTGAAAAGTTTAAAAATATAAGAAAATGAATAACGGATTATACGCAAAATTTAATACTTCAAAGGGTGCAATAATTGTGAACTTAGAATTTGAAAAAACTCCTGGAACGATAGGTAACTTTGTTGCTTTAGCTGAAGGAAATTTAGAAAACAAATCAAAACCACAAGGAAAACCATATTACGATGGTTTAAAATTTCATAGAGTAATTGCTGATTTTATGATTCAAGGAGGTTGTCCTCTTGGAACTGGAACTGGTTCTCCAGGGTATAGTTTTGAAGATGAATTTCATCCAGAATTAAAACACAATACACCGGGAATTTTATCAATGGCAAATTCTGGTCCTGCTTCAAACGGAAGTCAATTTTTTATAACTCACGTGGCTACACCTTGGTTAGATAACAAACATACTGTTTTTGGAAAAGTAGTAGAAGGTCAGAACATTGTTGATAAAATTGCTCAAAACGATTTATTAGAATCGCTTGAAATTATTAGAGTTGGTGAAGGAGCTGAGAAGTTTAATGCAATTGAGGCTTTTAGAACTTTTGAAGGTTCTAGAGCTAAAAGAGAGGAAGAAGCTAAAAATGCAATGAAGAAACAAATGGACGAAATTGCAGCTGGTTATATTGAAACTACTAGTGGGTTACGCTACCAAATTTTACAAGAAGGTAGTGGTAAAAAAGCAATTGCAGGAAATATGGTATCTGTACATTATAAAGGTCAGTTATTAAATGGTCAAGTTTTTGATTCTTCTTATCCAAGAAAACAACCTATTGATTTTGAATTAGGAGTTGGACAAGTAATTGCTGGATGGGATGAAGGAATTCAATTATTAAAAGTTGGAGATAAAGCTCGTTTTGTAATTCCTTCGCATTTAGGATATGGCTCTAGAGGTGCTGGTGGAGTTATTCCTCCTGATGCTACTTTAATTTTTGATGTAGAACTTATGGCTATTAAATAATTTAATTTTATTAAAACTTTTTGAAAGGAAGCTGTCTCACAACTAGAGACGGTTTATTTATACTTTTATTTGGAAGTTTTATTAGTTTTTTGTATATTTAATCATTGATATACAGATACTTAACTATGAATTTCAGACATTACAACCAACAACAAACGATACTT
>JAUYUF010000285.1 GCA_030694835.1 Flavobacteriaceae bacterium
GAACTTCCAAATAAAAGGGACTTTGTTGGATCTGCTTTTACTTTATTCCCGTATCGAATGATATAAAAAATTGAAAACGCCAACCCAAAAACTAACATGGCAATTCTACTCCATAAACCTACCGTCCAATCTACTCCGGCAGCATCAGAGGCAATAATAACAGAAAACGGATTAACGGTTGATGCCATTCCTCCCATATTAGAACCGATGTAAATTACTGCTAAAGGCACTAATAAATCATATCCGGCTAATAAAAAAACCGGCACTAAAATTGGATAAAATGCCAAAGTTTCTTCTGCCAAACCAAAAGTTGTTCCACCCAATGCTATCAATGTTGTTACTAAAATTATCAACCAATTTTCTTTTCCTTTTAATTGATAAGACAAATAGGAAATTCCCTCATCAAAAGTTCCGGTTGAATTGAAAACCCCAATAAAACCACCAATCACCAAAACAAATAAAATAATATCGATTACTTCATACATACCTTTAATAGGCGCTAAAATGATGTCAATAATTCCCTGTGGATTTTTTGGTAATTCTTTGTAAGTTCCCGGAATTGAAACTGGTTTTTTAATCTTTCCCTCTTTAAATTTATCAATAGAAATTGGAATATGATACTTATTTAATGTCTCTTGAGTAGCATCAACAGTAATATTTCCATCTCTAGACTGAACTGTAAAATTGTCGTTTTGCTTATCGTATTGTAGTTTTTGGTATTCACCTGATGGAACTAACCAAGTTGCAATGGCGCTTATTATTACTACAATAAACAATACCGTATATGGAGTTGGAAATTTTAATTTCATCTTCATAAAAATTGAGAGGCGAAGATATATAATTTGTCTTGTTTTGAATAAATAACGATAAAAAAAATCCCGATAAATCGGGACTTAATATTTTAAAAAGCATCTTCACCTAGAGATTTAAGTTTCTCTGTATTTTCAGCCATTTTTAATTCTTCAATTATTTTTTGGATATCACCGTTTATAATACCATTTAAATCATACATGGTTAATCCTATTCTATGCTCAGTTACACGACCTTGTGGATAATTATACGTTCTAATTTTAGCAGAACGGTCTCCACTAGAAACCATGGTTTTCCGCTTCAAAGAATCTTCTTCTAATTTTTTATTCAGTTCCATTTCGTATAAACGTGAACGCAAAACTGTTAATGCTTTTTCAAAGTTCTTATGTTGCGATTTTTGATCTTGACATTGCGCTACCAATCCGGTTGGTAAGTGAGTTAAACGAACTGCTGAATAAGTTGTGTTTACTGATTGTCCTCCAGGTCCTGATGAACAGAAAAAATCTTTTCTTACATCACTCATATTGATTTGAACATCAAATTCTTCTGCCTCCGGCAAAACCATTACTGTTGCAGCACTCGTATGAACACGACCTTGGGTTTCTGTTTGCGGAACGCGTTGAACACGGTGAACTCCAGATTCAAATTTCATGTTTCCATAAACATCTTCACCCGAAATACTAAAAATAACCTCTTTAAATCCACCAGAAGTTCCTTCGCTGATATCTACAATTTCAGTTTTCCAACCTTTTTCTGCACAAAATTTGGTGTACATTCGGTATAAATCCCCTGCAAAAATACTTGCTTCATCTCCACCAGTTCCTGCTCTAATTTCCATCATTACATTTTTGGCATCTTCTGGATCTTTGGGTATCAATAAAAATTTGATTTCTTCATTCAATTCATCAACTCGAATATTTGCAGACTCTAATTCCATTTTCGCCATTTCAACCATTTCATCATCACTACCATCAGAAATTATGGCATTAGCTTCTGCAATATTATCAAGTAAAGCTTCGTATTCATTGGCTTTTTCAACAACAATTCCAAGATCTTTATACTCTTTACTGTATTGAATATATCTTTTTTGATCTGATATTATATCCGGCTGAATAATTAAATCGGCAACCTCATCAAATCGTTGTTTAACTAAATGCAATTTATCTAACATTTCTCCTGTTTTTCTGGTCTGCAAAATTATGAAAATTTCATGGATAATTTCAAAACTGATTGAAATGAAAAAAGATG
>JAUYUF010000294.1 GCA_030694835.1 Flavobacteriaceae bacterium
TTTAACTCAGTTTATATGATGTTAGATTCTGGTGCAAGGGGTTCTAAAGAACAAATTCGTCAGTTAACTGGTATGCGTGGTTTGATGGCTAAGCCTAAAAAATCAACTTCTGCTGGTGGTGAAATTATTGAAAACCCTATTCTTTCTAACTTTAAAGAAGGTTTATCAATTTTAGAATACTTCATTTCAACTCACGGTGCTCGTAAAGGACTTGCAGATACAGCTCTAAAAACTGCGGATGCTGGTTATTTAACACGTCGTTTAGTTGATGTTGCTCAGGATGTTATCATTACAGAAACTGACTGTGAAACATTAAGAGGTGTTGAAGTTTCTCCATTGAAGAAAAATCAAGAAATTGTTGAATCTTTAGGAGAGAGAATTCATGGACGTGTTTCATTACATGATGTTTATGACCCTATTACTGATGAATTATTAGTTAAAGCAGCTGAAGAAATTACTGATGAAATAGTTGAGAAAATATCAGCATCTGCTGTAGAAAGTGTTGTAGTTCGTTCTGCCCTTACCTGTGAATCAACTCAAGGAATTTGTGCAAAATGTTACGGTCAAAGTTTATCATCTAAGAAAATGGTTCAACGAGGTGAAGCAGTTGGAGTTATTGCTGCTCAATCTATTGGAGAACCAGGTACTCAGTTAACCTTAAGAACGTTCCACGTTGGAGGGGTAGCTGGTAATATTTCTGAAGAAAATAAAATTGTAGCAAAATTCTCAGGAAAATTAGAATTTGAAGATTTACATACAGTCGAAAGTGAAGATAATGCAGGAAATAAAATTAATATCATTGTTTCTAGAACATCAGAAGTAAAAATTATTGATTCTAAAACAGGATTAACTTTAAGTTCAAATAATATTCCTTATGGATCTAATATTTTTGTTACTGATAAAGCTGAAATAAAACGTGGCGATGTAATTTGTCAGTGGGATTCATTTAACGGTGTTATTGTTTCTGAATACGCAGGTAAAGTAAGTTTTGATAATATTGAAAGAGGTATAAACTTTATAGTAGAGATTGATGAACAAACTGGTTTCCAGGAAACTGTAATAGTTGAATCTAAGAATAAAAAACTAATTCCTACATTAATCGTTGAAGGAAAAGGTGGTGAAATAATGAAATCTTACAATTTACCAGTAGGATCACATTTAATGGTAAGTGAAGGTGATAAAATTAAGGCAGGAAAAATTTTAGTAAAAATTCCAAGAAAATCTGGAAAAGCTGGTGATATTACTGGTGGATTACCTAGAGTAACTGAATTATTCGAAGCTCGTAATCCTTCAAATCCTGCAGTAGTTTCTGAAATTGATGGAGTTGTAACTTTAGCTAAAATTAAACGTGGTAACCGAGAAATCATTGTAGAATCAAGAACTGGAGATGTACGTAAATATTTGGTAAAATTATCAAATCAAGTATTGGTTCAAGATAATGATTATATCAAAGCTGGTATGCCATTATCTGATGGAGCCACCACATTAACTGACATTTTAACAATTCAAGGGCCTTCAAAAGTTCAAGAATATATTGTAAATGAAATTCAAGAAGTTTATCGTTTACAAGGTGTTAAAATTAATGATAAACACTACGAAGTAATCGTTCGTCAAATGATGCGAAAAGTACGTATTATTGATTCTGGAGATACTTTATTCCTTGAGAATCAATTAGTTCATAAAAATGACTTTATCGAAGAAAATGATAAAATATTTGGAATGAAAGTAGTTGAAGATAGAGGTGATTCAGATGATTTACAAGAAGGTCAATTAGTTTCTGCTCGTTTGTTAAGAGATGAAAACTCTAAACTAAAACGTGCTGATAAAAAATTAGCCATTGCTCGTGATGCTAATCCTGCAACAGCAGATCAGATATTACAAGGTATTACAAGAGCATCGTTACAAACTAAATCATTTATCTCAGCAGCTTCTTTCCAAGAAACTACAAAAGTATTAAATGAAGCAGCAGTAGCCGGTAAAGTAGATTTCTTAGACGGATTAAAAGAAAATGTAATTGTTGGTAAACGAATTCCAGCCGGAACAGGATTAAAAGAATACGATCGTATTTTAGTAGGTTCTAAAGAAGAAATGGAAGACGAAAATTAATAAGAATATGGAAGAAAATCAAAATCAAGAAGGGCAAATAAATATTGAACTAGATGAAAAAACGGCTGATGGAATTTATTCTAATTTAGCTATTATCAATCATTCTGTTACTGAATTTATAATTGATTTTATCAGTATTATGCCTGGAGCTCCAAAAGCTAAAGTAAAGTCTAGAATTATTCTAACTCCACAACATGCTAAACGACTTTCAAAAGCGATCGCAGAGAATGTGAAGCGATTTGAAAAAGCTCATGGAGAAATAAAAGATTATGAACAACATCCAATTCCTATGAATTTTGGCCCAACAGGAGAAGCATAATTCTTAAAAAGTCCCGATTTTAATCGGGACTTTTTATTTAGAATCATTTTAAATAATTTTATTAGCTTTGCATCCAAATTTTAATTTTTTTTTATGAAATATATTTACACATTCCTTATAATAATATTTTATTCAATTAATAGCTTTTCACAAAACGATACTATAAATCTAAAAGAAGTGTTGGTAACAGCAACCAATCGTATTGATTTACCCTTTAATGAAAATTCAAGAACTATTAATATTATTTCTTCAATACAAATAAAGGAAAGTAATGCTACAAATGTGGCGGATTTATTGCAACATTTTTCTGGAATTGATGTGCGCAAAAGAGGTGTAGAAGGGATGCAGTCAGATTTATACATTAGAGGTGGTGGTTTTGATCAAACCTTGGTGTTAATTGATGGTGTTAAAATGGATGATTCTCAAACTGGACACCATAGTATGAATGCTATGATTTCGCTATCAAATATTGAACGAATTGAAATTATAAAAGGACCAGCTGCACGTATTTATGGTCAAAACGCCTTTACAGGTGCAATAAATATTGTGACTAAAAAGCCATCTAAAAGTGGAATGAGCTTTAATTTAAGTAGAGGCTCTTATGATAATAATAGTATTGGTTTAGGATTAGCTAAAGTTGATAAAAATTCAGCTTTTCAATTTTATGTTGATAAGCAAGAGTCAGAAGGTTACAGATTTAATACAGATTTTGATAATTTTGGGTTGTATTTAAAAGGAACAGTTGGTAAATATGAATTTCTTTCGTATTTCAATGAACGGAAATTTGGAGCAAACGGTTTTTATGCAAGTCCAAATTTTAAAGATCAATATGAAGAAACACAAACCAGTTTAGTTTCATTATCAACAAAAATTATTACTGATAATTTTAAAATAACTCCAAGAATTTATTGGAGAAGAAATCAGGATATGTATCTGTTTTTGCGTCACAATCCGTCTTACTATAGAAATTTACATATTTCTAATAAATTAGGAGCAGAGGTTAATATGAGCTATAATTCTGTTTATGGAAAAACTGGTTTTGGAGTAGATGCAAACAAAGTATTTTTAGAAAGTAATAATTTGGGAGCACACAATCGTACAGTATTGACTTCATTTTTAGAACATCGTTTTGAATTGTTAGATGCTAAATTAGATATAACACCTGGTGTTGCCGTTTCTTATTATGATGATTTTGGCACAAAAGCTTTTCCAGGAATAGATGTTGGATATCAACTAACTGATAAAATTAGAACCTATGCAAACGTTGGTTATACCTATAGAATTCCAACCTATACTGATTTGTATTATAAAAGTTCTATAGAACAAGGAAATCCAGATTTAAAACCAGAATCTGCTCTTTCTGAAGAAATAGGACTAAATTATCTCCATAAAAATATCAATTTCAATTTAGCGTTTTTCAATAGAAATTCAGATAATCTAATTGATTGGACCAAAGATAATGTTACCGATAAATGGCAAGCTAGAAATTTTAGTGAAGTTACAACGAGAGGTTTAGAAACTTCTGTTTCATACAAATTTAATTTGATGAATTTTAATCAAAACTTTGAATTGGGATACACCTATATTGATGATACAATAAAAGACTTAAATGTTGCCTTTACTCGATATTCAATAAATAGTATGAAACATCAGTTTACAACACAATTAAATACTCAATTCTTATCTTTTTTAAAACAGTCAATTGCCTATAGATTTGTAGAAAGAACACATGGAGAAACCTATGGTATTGTTGATGCTAAATTAATAGTTTCAATCAAAAAGCTTGATTTTTATGTAAACATCAATAATATTTTTGATGAAGTATATACTGAAACCAACTTGGTTCCGATGCCTAAATCTAATTTTATGTTCGGAATAAAATTCCAACAATAATTAAAGAAGCCTTAAAACAGACTGCACCCAAAAAGTTAGACACTATTTGGGGGCAGTTCAAAAAAGGCTTTTTTTATAGATTTATCTTTGCGATTTTTTGTACAAATCACTTATTATATAAAAAGTGACAGAGTCATACATAGGATTTGTTTACATTACAAGTCCCCATCATTATAAAATCTATTTTACTTACAATTTTTATATCAGTAAGGTTTTAATTCTTTTTTACGTTTTTCTAATTGTTTTTTAAGATCTCTAATAGTTTCATCAGTAGCTAATTCAAAACTTTCTTCATCAGAAATAGCAAATATTCTAGGACCAGGTAAACTTAATTGAATTTCGCATATTTTCCCTTTTCCTTTAGGATTGTTCTCTAATTTATAAAAAACTTCACATTTAATAATAAAGTCATATTTCTTATTGAGTTTTTTTAACTCTTTTAAAGCGAATTCCTCCATAAATTCACTAGTAGGCATTTTTACAAATTGAATATTTATATTCATGATTAGGCTTTTAAATGATTAGAAATAACTATTTAAATATAGTGACTTATTTTAATAAAACCAATGGTATAAATCAGTTAATAGTGGTCTCACTTTTTCAACAAACTTAAGTTTAATTGTTTAAATGCTACTTTTTCACTAACTTTAGTATGGTTTAAATTTTTATTTTAATTATTCAACTAACATTTTTGTGTTTTTAAATGGAGCAAAGAACTTCCTTCAATTAGTAGTGATTTTAAATAGGTTTTTTAATATGATTCTATATTAAATTTTTTTAAAATGATAAATTCATTTTCAATATTAATTAAAATAAAAAACTTTTTTATAGAAATAGGAGAGTTAACCTATTTTGCCCACCGATTTTTTAAAGAAGCCCTTAAAAGACCCTTTGAGTTTAAAGAATTATTACGTCAATGTTATAATGTAGGAAATCGATCATTAGTCTTAGTCTCAGTTACCGGGTTTATTATTGGTTTGGTATTTACATTACAGTCTAGACCCACTTTAATGGAGTTTGGCGCAGAATCATGGATACCTTCAATGGTAAGCATATCAATAGTTCGTGAAATTGGTCCAGTTATTATAGCTTTAATATGTGCAGGAAGAGTTAGTTCTGGTATAGGTGCTGAATTAGGTTCAATGAGAGTAACAGAGCAAATAGATGCCATGGAAGTTTCGGGGACAAATCCATTTAAGTATTTAGTGGTCACAAGGATCATGGCAACAACATTGATGCTTCCATTACTTATCATTTATGGTGATGTAATAGCTCTATACGGTTCTGCACTTATAGAGAACCTTAAAGGAGAAGTTTCGTTCCAACTTTATTTTAATAAAGTATTTAATGCATTAGAATATACAGATATTATACCCGCAACTATAAAAACATTTTTCTTTGGTTTTGCTATTGGGTTAGTTGGGACATTTAAAGGATATAACTGTAAAAATGGAACTGTAGGAGTGGGTGAAGCTTCTAACTCTGCAGTTGTTTATACCTCTATGTTATTATTTATAATTGATTTTATTGCAGTTTTTGTTTCAGATATATTTTTTGAAATCTAAAATTACCATGAAAAAGGAACCGATTATAAAGATTGAAAATCTAAAAAAGAGTTTTGGTAAAAACGAAGTTCTTAATGGTTTTTCTATGGAATTATATAAAGGTGAACATTTAGTAATCATGGGGAAATCTGGTTCAGGAAAATCAGTTATGATAAAATGTTTAGTTGGATTAATGCAGCCAGATAGTGGAGTGATAGAAA
Source organism: Flavobacteriaceae bacterium (assembly GCA_030694835.1). Taxonomy (GTDB): domain Bacteria; phylum Bacteroidota; class Bacteroidia; order Flavobacteriales; family Flavobacteriaceae; genus JAGXRT01. The sequence continues at coordinate 6,084 of JAUYUF010000294.1, forward strand.
TCATGGGGAAGGATATTGCATATCTCAATCAAATTGATTTGGATGACTTAAGAACAGAAATTGGATTTCTATTTCAAGGAAGTGCGCTTTATGATTCTATGACTGTACGAGAAAATTTAGAGTTTCCGCTGAGAAAGAAACCTGAAAAATTTAAGTTAAAAGATAGATTAGTTCAAGAAGCATTAGAAAATGTAGGACTTCTAGAAGCAATTGATTTAATGCCAGTTGAGCTTTCTGGAGGAATGAAAAGGAGAGTTGCATTGGCTCGAGCTTTAATTTTGCAACCTAAAATTATTATTTATGATGAGCCAACAACTGGACTTGATCCCATAACAGCTAAAGAAATAATAGAATTAATGAGGAACATACAACAAAAATATGGTACATCAGCACTCATCATTACTCATGATGTCGATTGCGCTAGAGTTATTTCAAACAGAATGATTTTATTGATTGATGGAATCGATTATGCAAAAGGAACTTTCAAAGAATTAGAAGCTTCTAAAGATTATAAAATAAAAGAATTCTTTAAATAAATTGATTATGGAAAAATCTGCTACCCAGAAATTAAACTTAGGAATTTTTGTAGTTATAGGTACATTAATTCTTGTATCTGTGCTCTATTTTATCGGAAATCGACAAAATCTTTTTGGAAAAATTTTTAAAGTTAGTGCCGTTTTTAACAATGTAAATGGGTTACAACTAGGAAATAATGTTCGTTATTCAGGTATCAATGTAGGTACTGTTAAGGGGATAACTATGATTAATGACTCTACAATTTGTGTAGATATGGTCATTGAAGAAAAAATTTTACCTCATCTAAAAAAGAATGCTGTTGCAGCTGTTGGTTCTGATGGTTTAGTTGGAAGTATGATTATTAATATTGTACCAGGAAAAGAATTATCATCACAATTGAAATCTGGAGACACTATAAAATCATACATGAGAATAACTTCTAATGATATGATGAGTACCTTAAATACTACTAATGAGAATGCTGCATTATTAACCTCCGATTTGCTAAAAATAACGGAAGCAATAAACAGAGGTGAAGGTACTTTTGGAATGCTACTCAAAGATTCTATATTGGCTTCAAATATTTATTATACTATTAAAAATCTTAAAACAATTAGTAATAAAACAACAAAAACAATAGATGAAATCAACAAAATTATTACAGCTATAAATTATGATCAAAGTATCGCAGCTGTTGTTCTAAGTGATTCTATATCGGCTAAAAAAGTAAAATCAATTATCGATAATTTAGAAATGTCGAGTAAAGATATCAATAAGGTTGTTTCCAATTTAAATGATGTTGTGGTTAATATTAAACAAGGAAAAGGCACTTTAAATTATATGGTTAAAGATACAGTTTTGGTAAAAAATATTGATGAAACTGTTAAAAATATCAAAGAGGGAAGTGTTAGATTAAATGAAAACTTGGAAGCATTAAAACATAATTTCTTTTTTAGAGGTTATTTTAAAAAATTAGAAAAACAAAAAGCCAATCAAAATCAATAGAATAAAATCTTAACTATTCAAATTTTTGTAAATTGCAAGTCGACAAAATAAAGCGATGAAGTACTTTACAGAAGATTACTTAGAATTTTTTAAAGAGTTAGCAGCTAATAATAACAAAGAATGGTTCGATGCTAATAGAAAACGTTACGAAAATAACGTTAAGAAACCATTTCAAAAATTTGTTGACGATTTAATTTTAGATCTTTCTAAAATAGATACAGAGATTCAAATTACATCCAAAGAAGCAATTTTTAGAATAAATAGAGATATTCGTTTCTCTAACGATAAAACACCTTATAAACTCAATAATTCAGCTGTAATTTCAAAAGAAGGAAGAACAGATAAAACTCATCCAGGATTGTATATTGAGTTGGGTCCAGAACATCTCAGAATTTATGGCGGGTTGTATATGCCTAGTACTTTAGAAATATATAAAGTGAGAGAAGCTATTGTAAATCAATCAGCTTATTTTAAAGATATTGTTGAAAATCCAATATTTAAAAAAACGTACGGTGAAATAAGAGGCGAGAAACAAGTAAGAATTCCTAAAGAATTTAAAATAGTAGCTGAAAATCAACCACATTTGCTTAATAAACAATGGTATTATTTTGCTCAGTTTCCCTCCAAAAAAATATTGAATGATGATTTGTTAGAATTGATTGTAAATACCTATCAAAATGGAATGGAAGTAAAAGAATTTTTTAGAAAAGCATTAGGTAAATAATTTAAAGTTAAAAATGATTATGAAAAATATTATAGTTAGTTTGCTGTTAATAAGTAGTTTATCTTTATCTGCTCAAATAGATGAAAATCACTTGAATATCGGTGAAAAAGCACCCGCTTTTACTGGATTTGACCAATTTGGAAAATATGTGAATACTAAACATATTTTAAAAGAGAAACCAATTTTATTAGTATTTTATAGAGGAAGTTGGTGCACATATTGCAAAAAACACTTAACCGAATTGCAAGAAAATCTAGAGGCATTTACTCAAAAAGGATATTATGTGATAGTAGTAACACCCGAAAAGGTAGAAAAAACAAAAGAAATTACCGATAAATTAAATCTAGGATTTTCTATTTTGCATGATTCTGATAATAAAATAATGAAGTCGTATAAAGTGTTATACGAAGTAAATGAACAAAATGTGACTAATTATTATGAAATCATCAAGCAAAAAGTACAAGAATATAATGTTAATCAAAACTTAGTTTTACCAGTTACAGCAACATACATTATCAATAAAAAAGGAAAAATCAGTTTTGTACAATATAATCCAGATTATTCTAAGCGTTCAGATTTTAAAGAAATGCTGAAAACGCTATAGTCTAGATACTTTATTAAGTAAATAAAAATCAGCTAAAACCATAGCTGTTAAAGCTTCTACAATAGGAACAGCTCTTGGAACAACACAGGGGTCATGTCTTCCTTTTCCTTCAAGATTTACAATTTCTCCTTCATTATTGATGGATTCTTGAACCTGCATAATGGTAGCTACAGGTTTAAATGCAACTCTAAAATAAATATCCATTCCGTTAGAAATTCCACCTTGAATTCCACCTGACAAATTGGTTTTGGTAGTTCCGTCAGCAGTAAATAAATCATTGTGTTCACTCCCTTTCATTTCAGTTCCACAAAATCCACTTCCATATTCAAACCCTTTTACAGCATTTAAACCCAACATCGCATAAGCCAATTGCGCCTGAAGTTTGTTAAAGATTGGTTCGCCTAAACCGATTGGTACATTTTGAATTACACATGTAATAGTACCACCAATAGTATCACCTTGTTTTTTGATGGATTCAATTTCAGTAATCATTTTTTTTGAGATTTCTGCATCAGGACATCGGACAATATTGGATTCAATTTGTGAAAAATCAAGTGCTTGATAAGGTTTGTTGATATAAATTTTTCCTACGGATGAAGTAAAAGCATTTATCTTGATGGTTGGAATTAGTTGTTTAGCAATAGCTCCAGCAACAATCCAGTTGGCAGTTTCTCTTGCAGAACTTCTTCCGCCACCTTGATAATTCCGTATTCCGTATTTTTTTTGATAAGTATAATCAGCATGTGAAGGTCTAAAAGTATCTTCTAAATGTGAATAATCATTAGAACGTTGATGCGTGTTTTTAATTTGAAATCCGATGGATGTCCCTGTAGTTTTACCATCAAAAATTCCAGATAAAAATTGAACTTCATCAGCTTCTTTACGTTGAGTAACAATCTTGGATTGACCCGGTTTTCTGCGATTGAGTTCTTGTTGAATCGCATCAAAATTGAGTTCTAATCCAGCTGGACAACCATCAATAATACCACCAATAGCTTCACCATGCGATTCTCCAAAAGTTGTAAGTGTAAATAATTTTCCGAAACAATTAGAACTCATAAGTTTGGTTTTAAACAAATGTAATAAAACTATTTAATTTTATTGATAGAACCAGAGTTTTAGAGAGATGGCAATAACAGCAATAACTAAAATGGTTTTTATCAATTTTTCTCCTTTTTCTACTGACCATCTGCTTCCAAACCAACCCCCAATACCATTTCCAATAGCTAAAATTAAACCATAATTCCAGTTAATTTTATCATTATAGGCAAAAATAGCTACTGATGCAATTGTATAAATAAATACCACAAAAACTTTAACAGCATTGCTTCTAATTAAGTCAAGATTATTGATTTGAGATAAAGCCCAAAGGATGATGAACCCAACCCCCACTTGAATAAACCCACCGTACATACCTATAAAAAAGAAGACAATTGTACTTAAAACAAGATGTTTACCAACAATTCGATCTTGAATTGTTGATAAATTGTATTTAGGTTTAAAAACTAAAGTAGTTACTGTAATTATTAAAATAACGGCTAAAATTTTATTAAAAACTTCGCCTTTAATATCAATAGCTAGTTGTGCCCCAATTAAGGAACCAATAAGTGCAGATGTAGCAAGATAAATACTAAATGGAAATGTAGAAACACCTTTGCTTTTAAAACCAGCATTAGAAAAAATATTCTGAATTAAGATTGCAACACGATTGGTGCCATTAGCAACATTAGGAGGAAGCCCTAAGAAAATAAGTAATGGAAAAGTTAACATAGATCCGCCTCCAGCCATTACATTAGCAATACCCGCAATAAATCCGGTAATTATCAGTAAAATTATTTCAAAAATACTTGGCATTTAAATTTTTTTGAAGTTGATTCAAAATTATTAAATTATAAATAAAACTGGGGAAAAAATAAAAGGAAAAAAAGTAACAAATGTTTTTGCAGAAACCAAAAGGTGATTATATTTGCACTCACGTTTGAGAAATCAAATGTTGACTGGAGAAATGGCAGAGTGGTCGATTGCGGCAGTCTTGAAAACTGTTGACTGTAACAG